>CAZLBO010000007.1:0-20154 GCA_964557725.1 uncultured Bifidobacteriales bacterium
CAGTTCCATTTTTTCCCAAGTAGAGCAGGTGGATAATACCGCACGGATCAAGGGAAAAAAAATTGAACTAGAAGAAGCGAAAGAGTATCGAGATAAAGTAATTACAAAGCGGTGGGATGATAAAAGAAAGTATAATGAGTCCCGAGAGAAGTTTAATGAAGACTATGATGAGGCTAAGGAAAAACTAGAAACATTAAGTCATGAACAAGAGCGCTTGAAAGAAGAAATAGAAACGGCACTTCGTGATGTAGAGCAACTGAAGGGAAAGAAGGATGCGGAAAGAATTCGCTTTCTTGGATTGAGTAGTTTGCAACACAACGCTTTGCGAGAAGCGTCTGAGGTTTTGGATAAGCGGTTTCCTCGTGAGGTCGCAAAGAGACTGGAATTGTTTAATTCCGCAAAAAAATCGGCTGGAACAAAAAAGGATAGTCCTACAGAAATACTAAATGAAGTACTTCAAGTCTATCAAAGTGAAATAGCTCTTACGCGCAACATCTCTATTGAAAAGGGCGGGTTTAATTTATCAGACAACACTCCCGGAATGGGTTACTTGCTAAAAGTAGGGACAATCGCTTCTGCTTATTACGATGAAAAAAGTAAACGTACGGGGATTCAATTGCGTACAGCTAATGCCACAGGACAACTTTTTGCATGGCGTGAGGATTTGACCCCTAATGCGAAGAACTCGTTGAATGAGCAGTTAACAGGATTGACCTCTGGGAAAAGTACAGCAGGCTTTGTTGTATTGCCTATGGATGTTTTGCGAACCCGATTAGCAGGTAGAGGGTATACTCAAGGAGAGCAGAAAGGGGTACTCGCTCAGATAAAAAACTATATGGCTGATGGAGGCTTTTGGATGTGGCCCTTAGGGGCAATTGCTTTAGTGGCTTTTATTTTATTAGCAGAACGGTTTGTGTTTTGGGGCCTTAAAAGCAAGAGCTCAAAGGTTTTGAATCATGTGATGACTTTAGTTGAAAAAGGGAATATTGATCAAGCACAAAAAATTGCAGGCGCCTCGAAGTCTAGCCCTGTTTTAAAGGCAATTGCAAAAGTTTTAAGCAGTCAAGAAAAGAACCGAGACATCGCAGAAAAAGAATTACAAGAGGTTTTGATGTCCGAAGGCCCTCGGTTAGAGCGTCGTTTAACAACCATCTCTGTACTAGGAGCAGCAGCTCCTTTGTTGGGCTTATTGGGTACGGTAGCAGGAATGATAGGAATGTTTAATACCATTACTATTTATGGTACGAGTGACCCGAAGCTTATGGCTGGTGATATTTCGGTAGCATTGATTACCACGCAAACGGGGCTGGCTATTTCAGTACCCGTAATGATTGCACATAACTTTTTGGCGAATCGTGTGGATGGCTTGACTAATAAAATGGAAACCTATGCGCTAAAGACTTTGAATCTTCTTTGGCCTAACGGATAGGATAGAAGATGGAAGGACTTATTGAAGGTGTTTTGATTGTTCTCAAGAAAGGGGGATGGGTGTTGTTGCCTATTTTCTTGCTTGCACAAGTAGGCTGGGCGGTTGTGACTGAGCGTTTGTGGGTTTTGATGTTAGCTAAAGGAAAAAGTAAACTATTTTGGAAAAAAGCACCAAGAGAACCCGAGGCTCTTCGACAATTTTTAGCACAAAACAAGGTGACTAAAGGTTTACTTGATCAAGTTTTCAAAAAAATTTCACAAGTTTCACATCAAGGCGAAACAGCAATGGTTCTTTCGGCTAAAGAAGTTTTAAATGAGAAAGTCCCCTTGTTACAAAAGCATTTGAGCACTTTAGCGATTATGGCGTACTCTGCTCCCTTGTTAGGTTTGTTGGGTACCGTGTCAGGGATGATAGCCACCTTTGATATTATTGAAATTTATGGTGTGGGGAACCCTGCAATGATGGCGGAAGGGATTTCTGAAGCCTTGTTAACAACTCAAGCAGGCCTTGTGGTGAGCTTTCCCCTCATGTTAGTGCACAATCATTTATTAAATCGTGTGGATCATATAGAAACGGAATGTATTGAAAATACAACCAAACTAATCAATCTACTAAGGTAAACTATGAACAATAACCTCTCTGATTTTGGCTTTAGTAAAAAGGTGCGACGCTCCTCTGAGTTAAACATTGCTCCCATGATGGACATGGTTTTTATTTTACTCATCTTTTTTATTGTCACAACTTCTTTTACAAGAGAAACAGGAGTGGATGTAAGTAAACCTAAGGCATCGACAGCAAAAAGTCAGGCAAAAGAAAATATTTTAATAGGGGTTACTAAAGAGGGAACGATTCACATTAATGAAGGGCAAGTCAGCCTGAATGTATTGGGGA
This sequence comes from uncultured Bifidobacteriales bacterium, assembly GCA_964557725.1. Taxonomy (GTDB): domain Bacteria; phylum Fibrobacterota; class Fibrobacteria; order UBA11236; family JADFYW01; genus CAZLBO01. Next base: position 2,321 of record CAZLBO010000007.1, read on the forward strand.
GTGTTTTGGAAAACTATATGCGAGAGACCCCCGATAAGGCTGTAATTATTGTGGCGGATAGGGATGCACCTGTGTCAACCGTTGTAGATATATTAGACGAGTGTAATTTAGCTAAGGTTTCAAAAGTTTCACTTTCTGCTGAAAAAGAATGAAGTATTTAAAAAAAATACCACTCTTTTTACTAGCGGTTATCATTAACCTTTGTTTGTTTTTGTTGATTCCTTTACTACAAGTTTTGTTGAACAAAGCTCCTCATCGGGAAAAAGAGAGAAAAGCGGTGGAACGGGTGGAAACGGTTATTCAAAAGAAAATTCAAAAGATTCAAAAAAAAGAACTTAAAACGATACGTACATTAGTTCGGAATTATAAACCAACCTCTCCTATGACAAGAACAGTCTCTCTCAACCTAAGTGTTGCGGAAGGAGGAGAAGGTGTGGCAATTGAAGCAGGGGGTGTGGGTCAACAAACATGGGATCCCAATGATGTGGATGTAGAAGCACGAATTAGAAAGGAAGCGGACTTAACGATTCCCCTGCGTGCTAGGAGAGAAGAAGTGAGTGGCTATGTGGATGTGATTGCGGTAATTAATGAATCGGGCTATGCGATAGAAGTAGAAGTAGTAATTGAGTCTCCCCAAGGGTATGGCTTTGCGAAAGAAGCGATAAAAAGTATTAAGGCAATGGGGTTTTACCCTGCCACTATTGAAAAAGTTCCGGTTCGTCAAACCATTAAACGCAGGTTTTTGTTTGATGTGGAATAGATTTTATTGTGGAGTACCACAAAGTGGCAAGGGTTTTTACTTGAGCTCTTTATTTATGATGGTGATGTTTGCATTACTTTTATTGGTGCAAACAAATTTAGTGGCTCAAACGGCAAAGCAGAAATTAATTGATTATGTACTACAAGGAAATAAGCTATACGAGGCCGGAAAGGTACCCGAAGCGGTAGCCAGTTACAAACAAGCGATTAAAAAAGGGCAGAATCTTTCTTTTGCATGGTTTAATCTCGGCAATTGTTATGCGAAAAAGGGACGGTACCCTAAAGCAATTGCAGCTTATAAAAGAAGCATCGAAGAAGCCCCAGAATTTGTTCGCCCTTGGTTGGTACTTGGAGATATTTACACTATCTATGAGTCGACGGGAGAAGCGATTAAATGTTACAAAAGGGCAATTGAATTAGATCCTGAAAACAGCTATGCCCTAAAGTGGTTGGGCGAAAATGCTTTGAAGGCAGGGGACGCAACAGAAGCGATGAGGGCGTTTGAGGGGGCTCTCAACATCGATCCCGATAGGGTAGAAGCTTATTTTGCCTTAGCGGAAGCTTATGGAAAGATAAGGGATTATTCTAGTGCGATTGATATTTTGAAAAAGGCGATACTTCTTTCTTCAGAGGTGAGCGATCATGTTTATAATTATTTAGGGTATTTGTATGAAGAAAACGGCGAGAAAAGAAAAGCAATAAGGGCTTATGAAGAGGGACTCTTTTATAATTCAAAAAATGTTTCGATGATTATGAAAATAGCACGATTGCAACAGGAGGAAGGTTCTGATTATTTAGCCTTACTTACTTTAGCCTCTGCGATAAAAACAGGTATCAAAGATCCTGCTATTTATCTGGAGTCAGGCTCTCTCTTTTTTAAACAAGAGCGTTATGAAAAGGCTCTTGCTGCTTTTTCAAAAGCTTATCAATATGGAAGCCCTTTGGGGAGAAGTGGCATGGAAAATGTTTCGGCTGCTTATTGGAACAAGGGTGAAAAGGAAAAGTCGAAGAGTATTTTAGAAGGGATTCAATAGAATTTGTAAATGAACTTTGATAAGGACATAACAAAAAGCGAACTTGATTTTATTATTGAACAGGGTGAAGGTTTATTTGCTGAGTTTAAAGAGAAAGTTGATAAATCGTTAGCGAAAGAAATAGTAGCATTTGCAAACTCCTCGGGTGGTAGAGTTTTAATTGGAGTTGCGGATAGTGGACGAATTAAAGGAGTCCAAAATTCAAATAGATTAGCTTCTCAATTAATTGATACGGCGTTAAATTGTGACCCCAGAATAGTTGTAAGGGTTCAATATATTAATAAAGTGATGATTGTCTCAGTTCCGGAAAGTGGACAGAAGCCTCATGCAACCTCATCAGGATTTTATGTAAGGGTGGGGCCAAATTCTCAAAAAATGTCTCGGAATGAAGTTTTTACTTATGCTATTTCACATGGGGTAAAGTCTTTTGATGAAGATTTAAATTACAAGTTTAGTTACCCGAATGATTTTGATGAGAAAAGGTTTAATGATTATGCTGTTGCAATTGGTGTGAGTAGTGAGCTTTCAAGGGAGAGCCTTTTGATAAACCTTGGGGTTGCGGAGTATGAAAAAGGTGAATTATTGTTAAATAATGCAGGGGTGCTTTTTTTTGCAAAAGATCCTGCAATCTTTTTTATGACATCGAAGGTTGTGTGTGTTGAGTTTGCGAGAAATACAAAAGCAAAAGTACTAGATAAAAAGGTTTATGATGAGGGTGTTTTAGAGAATATCAAACAAGCTATTAACTTTATAACTAAGCGAATAAAACTAGAGTTTATTATTGAATCAGCGGAGAGGTTAGAAGTCCCTCAATTTCCAGAAGAAGCTTATCGTGAGGCTGTGGTTAATGCAATTATGCATAGAGATTATTTTGACAAGTCTGCTGATGTTCAAATTGAAGCTTATCAAAATAAAATTATCATTACGAACCCTGGTGGATTAGTAAAATGGTTAAGAAGAGAAGATTTTGGGAGGGTAAGTAAAACAAGAAATAATGTAATAGCCTCTCTTCTTGCTCGTACAATTTATGTTGAAAAATTGGGAACAGGTATTGTGCGAATGAATACTGCTATGGAAGAGGCGGGCTTGCCTCGTTTAGAGTTTGACTTTGATGATTATACTTTTTTTACAACTATAAATGACGGAAGATTAAAAGAAAAAAAGAGTAATCATGACTCTAATAAACAAAGAGTTACTACCAGTAAAGCTACCAGTAAAGCTACCAGTAAAGCTACCAGTAAAGCTACCAGTAAAGCAAATTTAGTTCGAGAGATAATTAAGAAGAATAAACATGTAACAGCAAAAGATATTGCACTAAATCTAGGTCTTTCAGAAGAAGGGGTAAGGTATCATTTGAAGAACTTGAAAAAGGATGGATTAATAAAGCATGTTGGAGCTGCAAAGACAGGGTATTGGGAATTGATAAGTTTCAATTAATCACTATACATCTCTAAATCTTGTTTTAAAGTTCTATTTTGCGGTTGTTTTAAAAGAGCCTCAGTAATGAGTTGGTGAGCTTTTTTTTTGCGACCGAGTGAGAATAATTCATAAGCAATATTTCGGAAACCTTCTATTCCCTCTTCGTTGTTTTGATTGAGAGCTAATCGATAGGCGCTTTCGCTTCTTTCCCACCACTTAATTTCAAAAGCAATATTACCTAAAAAGATAGCGGCATCTGTGTAGTCTTTTTTGATAGCGAGTGCTTTTTGTAAGTACTCCATTGCAATGTATGGTTTCTTGTCTAAATAGAGAACATCAGCTATTTTATATAAAACATCTACGTCCCCTGGCTTTTGAAATAAACCCTCTCGATAGACGGCCGCAGATTCTTCGAGTTTCCCCCAAGTACGGTATAGGTCACCCATATAAAATAAAAAGTCAATTTCCTTGGGGTTTTTTTGATAAGCCATTCTCACAAGCTCAATAGCTGCTCCATATTCTTTAAGCTGGACGTGTACTTCCCCCAATTGATAAAGAATAGAAACATCATTTGAATCTTGGGCATAAGCATTTTCAAGAGCGCGTTGAGCCCCTGTTAAATCTCCCGTGCGAGAGTAAGCGTCAGATAGATATAACCAAGCACTCAAGTTTTCAGGTTGCTTAACAAGCCCCCTTCGATAAGCTGCAATAGCCTCTCCATACTCCCCTAAGCGAAAGAGAACCCCTGCTAAGTTAAATTGTGCTCCTAGTCGGTGGGGGTTGACTCTTAATGAACGTCGAAAGGAGGCTGCGGCATTGCTTAAGTCATCTAACCGATAATAGCAGTTGCCAATATTAAACGCAGTGATAGAAGCTTCGGCTCCTCTTTGAGTTGCTTTTCGATACATTAAAATAGCTTTAGAGAATCTTCCTGAACGATACAAGTCATTTGCTCGTGTGATGAGTTTTGTATATGATTGAGCTCCATAACCTTTATCTATGGCAACAAATAGAAACAAACAAAGGATGAGTACTTGTGTTTTGGTAGCCATTATGGATCTGTTGAGTTTGCGGTATTTATTTAGTTTATCCATCAAATTTTATCTCAAAGGGTTGTTCTAGTCCGCAAAAAGAAACAGGGGCTCCGTCCTTCATTGCAGGTGAGAAACGGGTTTTACTTAGTGCTTCCTTGCCAGCTCTTCCTAACCCTAGTCCTACGGGTTTCTCTTCAATCACTTTAATCTCAAAGGCACGCCCTCCCACATCCACACAAAAGGATAAAACCACATAAGCGTCTTGCTCGGCATTTTTTGCTTCACGGGGTAAACGAAAAGGAGGAGGGAAATCGGCCATAGGCTTGTCATCGACATCCCCTTGGCTCCCCCCACGAGAACCAGAGCGATTGGTTAGTTCCATATCAACATTAACTCCAGAGGCTCCTGCTACAGCGAGATCCATAGCAAAACGTGGCCCAGATTTGAGACGAGTACGAGAAGGCTTTTTGGGTTTCGGTCGCTTGAGCTTTCGCTTGGGTCGTTCTTTTTTCTTTTGAAGTTGAACTTTTTTAAGGGTGACATTGGGAATCACTTTTTCTTTTTTCTTATGGGTTTCGGCGGTGATCCAAAAATTAATAAGAGGGATAGAAAGGATCAATAACACGCTTATCCCTAAGGAGAGAAGCCCGATGATCATTTTTTTCTTTTTTGAAATACTTGTCATTAGGTTAACTGGTTAATCGTTTAGAGCCGCTACGGATATTTTTTCGACCCCTGCCATGTTACAAACATCCATGACTTGAACCATTTTACCTGTATAGGAATTCTTGTCGGCAATTATCACGACTTCTCGAGAGGCGTTTCGGATTAACATTTGCTTGAGAACATCCTTTAGGCTATTGATTTCTACTTGTCTTTCATTAACATGAATGGTTCCCTCACGGGTAATAGCCACCATAATACTTTTTTTGTTTAAGTCAGAGGCGGATTGTGCCTTGGGCTTATCCACTTCAACCCCTGTTTCACGTGTAAAGGTGGAGGTCACGATAAAAAAGATAAGCAGGATAAAAACCATATCCATTAAAGGGGCAATGTCTACATTAACCCCTTCCTTTTTCTTTTGTGGTAATTCAAAATCCATAAGTTTTTAACCTTCTCTGGTATGGTACCAATTATTGATAAACTGGGTTATTCGTAATTCAACTTGCTTTTTAGTTTGGGAGATGTGATCTTCTAATTGATGCTTAAAGAGTACAAGGGGAAAGGCGATTAATAAGCCCGATTGAGTGGTCATGAGGGCTTCAGATATTCCATCTGCCAAAAGTACAGGGTTACTGTTTCCAAATTCCGTGATCACCTCAAAGGTATGCACCATTCCGGATACTGTTCCTAAAAGTCCTAGTAAAGGAGCGACAGCCGCTAAAATAGATATCATAGGTAAGTGCCTATCCAGCAAGCGCATGTTATAATTTATTTTATGGGAGAGATGGTTTCTTAAATCGGTCTCTTGCAAGCCTACGTTATCAATAGCAAGCTCTATGCTTGTCGCCAGTATTCCTGGTTTTTTCCGCAGCATTTTTTTTGCTGAGATTAAATCATGATTAGTAATATTTTTTAAAATTTCATCAAAATGGTTTGTTGTATTCCTTCTAAAATAATCTCGCCCCATTTCTGTAATGGTTAACCCGACGAGGTAAAACCCCAGGGCCCCCACGAGAAAGATGGGGCCTAAGACCCAACCCCCGCTTTTTAGAATTTCAGCAATATAATCGAGGAACATTACTTAGAGCCTTCTTTTTTGACACCCTCTGGCCAGATTTTGTTAAGAACTTCAAAACTTTTTGAAGTGATTTCATTTTGAATGCGTTCAATCCGATCACTTAAATATCCGTGGACTAATAAAATAGGAATAGCAATAATAAGCCCTGTTTGTGTGGTCACTAAGGCCTCGGAAATGCCTCCTGCTAAAATTTTGGGGTCATTAGTCCCGACATCGGTAATGATTTGGAAAAGGGAAATCATCCCTGATACGGTTCCCAAAAGCCCCATTAAAGGTGCAGCTCCTCCAATAGCAGCAAGAAAGCCCATGCGCTTTTCTAAAGCGGGAACTTCTCTTAACAAAGCTTCTTTTCCTGCTTTTTCACCAGCGATTCGTTTAAATTCTGCTTGGGAGAGGATATTCTCTAGCACTCGGCTGATGCTGGTTCCTGATTTTTTGCAAAGAGAAATAGCGGCGTCCCAATTCCTTTGCTCCACTAAGACAAGAACTTTTTGAGAGAGGGAACTTCCCCCAGTTGATTTTTTAATAAAGAAGAAGAGCCTTTCTAAAGCTAATAAAAGACCGATAAAAGCTGTGAGAAGTAAGGGATACATGACCAAGCCTCCTTCTGCAAACCATAAAACAACAGATTGGGAAAAAGTTTTTTCATCACTACTGGTATAGCCACTTCCCCAGCTTTTGTTTTGCAAGACATCTAAGGTCAGGTTGATTTGTTTGCTTCCTGTAATAGATTGTTGCAACGCAGTACGTAAATTTTCTGCATATTCCTTTTTTAAATCTTGCCTCCAGACAAAAACCTTACCTGTGAGTTTGCCTGTTCTTAATAATAACTGTACACGGTTGTTTTGTTGTTTGTCTTGCTCTCCCACAAAAACAGTCCCTAATCTCAATTGCCAAGCTTGTGTGACTTGTTCTCCAAATTGTGTTTCCACTGTTTTTATTTCTTGTGTTTCCGTGAGGTGATAACGGTTTTGTTTGTAATCTAAAAACCCCTTGAGACCTACAGCGAGGTTTGAATGGGGGGCGTCTAATTGTTCTTTTAATTTAGAGAGGGTCAACAGCCTTTCCGTTATTCCAATGGGGATGTCACGGGCACTTTGTTCCAGAACTTTATCCATGCTGTGGGAGACTTGTTGTTTAAAAACCTCGATTCGATTTCTCATATCCTCTTGTTTGCTTTTAATTAATCGGGTTTCATTTTCTGCACGAATAAGTTCTTCTTGTTTTTGACTGAGGCGGGTGGTTAAGCGAGAGTAGTTATTTTCTAGCTTTCGAATAGTAACTTCTTGATTCTCTAATGAAACCTTATTTTTATAACGAGCATCCCATCGGGTGGCTTCTTTTCTTTCCAGTTTATTCAAGTTTTCAGCTTTGATCCAATTGAGGGACTCAATTTCTCGATTAAGCTGCACTAGGGGGGAGACTTCTTTTTCTTTTCCTGAAATAAAAGTAAGACTGATAGTGATTAAAATAAATAGCTTTTTCATATTAACGGTTTCCTTCCGCTACAGTTTTATAGATAGATAAAGAGAGGGGGAGGCTGACTAAATGAGGTGGCTTTTTAGCCATCTTTACATCAAAAGCGTCGCGTACCGCTTTGCGTTCCGAAAAGCTTAACTCCTCTCTCCATTGATATATAATTTCATTCTCTTTTATTGTTCGCTCTAATATTCCATACCGTCTTTCTTCCTCTCCCATATAGACTAACCATTGGTTCCCAATTTTTAAGAGGTGAGCGTTGATGACTTCTCCGTTGTTGCGGGTAATGGATTTATTTAAGAGAGAGATAGCGTCTCCTTTTTTTATTTCCTCATTATACATAGCAATCAAACGACTGTAGCCTTCTTCATAAGAAGCAGTACCGCTTTCTAAGTCTCTTCGTAAAGAAGAAACTCTTCCTATCCGTTCTTCTCGTTCCCAAGGAAGTGATTTTTCAATTAACTTGGCAAAAGAAAGGCACTCAGCAATTAAGGCTTCTACTAAACCCTTGCCTTGTGCATTTAGGTTGTCGATTTTATTTTGGAAAGCATATTTTTTTTGCTTTTCTTTACTGATTTTTGAAGCCAGGTTTTCGGTTTTAACTTTTAACTCTTGAGCTTCTTTGGTTCGCATTTTTAAATCTTTTTGATTATTTAATGTCATGGTTTCAAATCGCTTTTGCTCGGAAGCCATTAGGGAGTCTGTTTTTTTTGCACGGCCAATTGCTTGTGCAACTTCTTTTTTGAGCTTGGCAATTTCATCCTTAAGGGCCGCTTCACTAGGGCTTTTTAAGTCTTGGGAAGCTGTAAAAGTGATCCCAACAAAAAGCCATAAAATCCAGGCTTTTTTATTCGTGAGTTTATTTTTTTGAAAAGACTTCATTTCTTTCTCCTATTTCTTTTGACTTGCTTCCATACAGAGAGTTTCTCCTGTATTTGCTGTACAATAACTATCTGCATGTTGACATAATACCTCTGACAAACGAGGCTTGTCTAAACAATAACTAACTAATCCTAAATTACATTGAGAGGGCGTCCATTTACGATCTAAACAATATTGCCAAAGGGCGAGCTTGCCTTCATATTGCCGTTTGCTTCCATTGCATTCGTCTTGTATTTTGGTGCAATTAAACCCTGTAGTGGGAAAGTTGTTTTGTATGCAGTACCGAGTCTCTGCTTTTTTTTGAGTTTGAGAGAAGGAGGTAGAGTCATAAGCCCATTTTTTTTGAAGGGAATCTAAACTAATGGTTTGGTTTCCCTCTAGGCTTTGTTGAATAAGGTCTACAGTGCAATTTTTATCTTCCCATGCAATGGAATCACAGTATTCAGGGTAAAAGCTCCGACAACCTTCATGGACTTCCCAGCCTTTGTTTTTGCAATCGGCCGCTCGGGCATCCCACAAAGAATAGACTTCGGTTTGCTCATCTGTTTTGATGTGGACGAAAAAAGAATCCACGAGTCCCCCTGCAAAAATACCAGCAGCTCCTGTAATGTTGTATTTTGGTTTGACCTTTGAGTTGTTTTCTTCGCGAACAGCCGTTTCTAAGAAGTTGATGTAAGATTTTTCCATTCCGTAAAAATAGAGTGTATTTAAACCTGTAAAAAACCAACTATTGACAACACCCATATTGTTTAAAAAGTTAACGCCATTATTGGAAACATAGTTCCAGTAATGCATTAATCGAGCGGAGTTTCCTGGTAAATGTAAATCTGCTGTATCAGGTTTTTTTATCATTTCGGCAAATAGGGAAATAGGGCTCCCTGCAGTGGAATCCCAAACTTGTGTGATGAGAACTCCCCCTACATTTTTTGAATATCGAGAATTAAAGTTATGCAGAGCCGTGTTAAAAGCTCCTACTAAATAAAAGACGGTATCTCCGTTGTTGTAAGTAATGTTATAGTCTTCTACTATTTTAAGAATGTTTTTTCCTTCAGCAACAAAAAAGCTGTCTTGACGGGCAGAGTCTGCTGCAATAGACAACAAAGTAGTTTCTCCATAAGCATTTATTACAGCCTCCCTTGCCTCCTTCGAAAGTTCGTTTAATAAAGTTTGAAGGCCTCTTTTTTGTCCAGAATTTTGAAGGTTCGGTCCTGTTAATACTTGAGAAGGGGCTTTGGCAGTGTCGCTTAGTTCAAAAAAATCGGGTACTTGGGCGGTTGCGGTTATTTGAGTGGTTACAGGGACGCCTAAGCTGTCCCAGTCAATTCTTGCATTTAGTTCATAAGGTTGGCCTGCGGTAGCAATTGCGGTAGGGTCTCCTAGAAAACAATTGGCTTGTGAAGAGTCAGGAGAGAGAGAGATGGTTTTTTGACCATTAAAATCGCCTGTAATTTCAACGGTAGCACTTTTATAAAAAACAAAGGCATTTGTGTATTCTTCATTTAATTTAAGCATTTTTTCAATACAGAAGTGTTTAATCGGTTGTCCACCAATAACGTAGCCTGTCACCCACAGTCCCCGATGGGTTTCGGGGTTTTTGGGGTAATAGTCCCATGGGCCTTGAATACAGCTAACTAAAAAAAAGAAAACAGTAATCACTAAGAGAACAATGTTGCTGCTTTTGCTGCTTTTGCTGTTTAAATATTTAGGTTTTTTGAAAGACATTATTGTTTTATCCTAAAAATAGTATTCATAATTAAGTAGCATAGGAAAAAGGGGAAATTGAGTGATTTCTTCTTGAGTAGGGGGGTTCGTTTGCTTGTCGTAAAAGAATAAAAAGATGTTTTTGTGGTTGGTAATGTTTAGGATTGTCCAAGAAAAAGCCCAGCGACCCTCTCTGCCAATGTCGAATAATTTTATATCCCATCGAAAGTATTTGGGAACGAAACTACTATTGCGGTTCCCTAATGGGGTACTAAAGCCTGGGAATTCAGGGCTTGGGCCTCTTCGTTTGCCAGATCGATTTTGGCCCATTAAATGAGGCTTTAAAAAGCCAATACTTTCAGTATAGGGTAGCCCGGATGCTAGTTTCATTAACATAGAGCTTTTAAAGTATCGTCCTTTTTTCTTGTGTTTCCAAATGCCATCTTTGCCCTTCCAGTTAACGGCAAGATCTAGCTTCCAACTTTGGGGTTGGTGCCAATCAGGGAAATATGCAAGGCTATCTCTTTGTTCGAGTACAACGGATTGTCCAAGTGAGTAGCTTCCGCCTCCAAAGAAAAAGTGATAGTCAAAGTGGGCAGAAAGTTCTAAACCAAAACTGTACCCTTCTCCTGTTTTAAAAAAGTCACCAATCTTTAGGTTTGAGGATTCATTAATAATAATAGAATCGGGGACTTCCGTTTGAGCAAAAACTAAAAGATTGTTTTGTGTTTTATAATAACTTTCTACGGCAAAGTCCCAGTTTTCAGATAGGCGTTCATTTCTATACCCAATGGATAAAAGTTTTGAATTTGTGGGTTTGACATTATGGATTTTTAATTTTTTAGCAGGATAATAAAACTCGTTAATGGTTTCTTGATCATTAAATAAAATGGAATTGATATATTGTATATAGTACCCAAGATGAACGTCAAGATATTGATCCTCGGCAAGAAAGAAGTTAAGACCTAGTCGAGGCTCCCAGTCTATGGTGTTGACCGTACTACTATAATTTATTCGTGAACCAATGGTGATGTCCAAAACCCTTCCCTGAATGTGATCTTGAATAAATAGACTATTTAGCCAGAATTGGGTAGGGTCGTTGAATACGATTGTATCTTGTTGATTGGTAAATCCAATGTCAAACTTTTTAATTTGAGTTCCTAAAGTCCAGTTGCTTTTGCGAAAGCCTTTATATTCAAATATATGTTTGTAATTCCATACATCAATGTCATTTTCAAAAGAAAAAATTCTACCCAAGGCAAAAGACTGTTCAAATTTTGAATAAGAAGCTGTGATATGTTGCTCCCAATTTTTACTGATTTGATGGTGAAAGTTAAGAGGGTAAACCTGATTACCCCAAGCAATCGTTATCGGGTCAAAATTCAAACTATCCTTTCCGGCATAAAAAGTAAAGTCAATCGTTTTATCCTTAAGCCCTGTGTAATTCAAGTTACCTTGTAAATCATAAAAACGATAATCCATTTTTAAATCGGTGACATTTGCCGCCCTTAAAGCTTTTAAGATTTGATTAATATAGGTGATTCGCCCTGCAACGAGCCATCGGAAATCACTTTGGTGTCCTTCTGTATGTACTTGAGAAGTAAATGTCGAAATTTTTACCGATGATTTACTAAACCACTCTAGGGTGTCTTTGTCTCCGCCTGCTCGAGATTTAATATCGACCACAGAAGATAAGCGGTTTCCGTACTTAGGATCAAAGCCTCCTTTATAAAAATTGACGTCATCTATTCCTTCCACTAAAAAGGTTGAGAATAAACCAAAAAAGTGAACAGGGGAATATACCACTCCGTTGTCTAATAAAAAGAGATTTTGATCGGCCCCTCCTCCTCGTACATATATTTTTGTGGAAAAATCGGAACTAGCGACAACTCCAGGTAAACCTTGTATAGAGCGAATCACATCTGCTTCCGCTAAACCCGGCATGCGTTTGATCATTTTTGCGGTGACGGTAGACTTTCCTAAAGCTCTTTTGGGGACTCTTCGAACTCTTAATGTGACCTTTCTCAATTGAACAGATTTTTCTTCTGAGTAAGTCTCTTGCTCTTGTTCTAAAATAAATGTAGAGTCTTCTTCTACTTCGCCTTTAATGCTGTCGGCGGTTGTAGAGATGCTTTTTGATTTCCAGACATAGTCTTTTCCTACTAAATTAGATTGAAAGACTGAGTCGCTTCCTAAATATTTGAGATCATAGCAGTTTTCTACCCCTGAACCTGTCACACAAATAGTCCATGAAGTATCTATAGGAAGCAGAAGTGAAAAAGGCTCTCCCAGAGTGGCTTCAATGACATCGCCTGTTTCTAATATTTCGATAGTTAAGGTAGAAGCTTTTCCAAAGGTGTCATCTAATATTTGACCGCGCCATTTAAGGTTACCATAAGACAAATGACTAAGGATTAAAATCACGAGGCTGACCCATAAAGTCATTGGTTTAATTTTTAATTTTTCCACGTTTTAATCTATCAAAATACTTTGGTTGTTTAATGAATTTACCTAAAGCCAAAAATCATAGGGTAAATATATTTTTAATTTTCTGTTATCCTCAAAAAGGATTGTAACAAAGTGTAACGCGTCATGGCATTGCCTTTCGTATAAAAAATCTCACTAGAGAGATGGGCGGAAAATACTAATCCCAGTGCTTTTAGACAACTAACCTAGCATCTGAATCCTTTTTACTCTAACTTTTGAGGGGGTAATGTTCTAAAAAAAGAAGAAGGAGGGAAAAAAGCGATGATAGAGGGTTCTATATGGAAAAATAAAGGCTTTCTCTCCTATTTATTTATTGCTTTTTTAAACGCTTTTACCGATGTCGGCCATAAGATAATTTTAAATGCTGTTTTGATGAAGCACTATCACGGTTCGGAATTAACAGGCTTTATTGTGATTCTCAACGGGTTTATTTTGCTTCCCTTTGTTTTGACTTTTACCCCTGCAGGCTTTCTTTCTAATAAATTTCCTAAAAGCACTATCATGCGTCTTTCCGCCTTTTTCTCTATCCCTATTACCTTGATGATTACGGTTACTTATTGGACAGGTCAATTTTGGATATCCTTTTATCTGTTGTTTATTTTGGCTTTTCAGAGTGCTATTTATGGCCCTGCAAAATACGGTTATATCAAGGAATTGGTGGGTAAGGGAAGACTAGCTATGGGTAATGGTTTGACACAGGCTTTTACGGTAGTGGCGATTCTTTTAGCCACCTTTGGCTATTCGTTGCTTTTTGAGTTTATCTATACAGGGGACGGAACAGAGAGCTTAAGCGAAACTTTACGATCGGTAAAGTATCTAGGTGTTTTGTTAGTGATTGGGGCAACCGTTGAGAGTCTTTTGAGTTTACGGCTTCGGAAGACAAAAAAAACAGATGTGCAATTAAGCTTTCATGTTAAAAAATATATGAAGGCTGGTTATTTAATTGAAAACTTATCCTTTATTAAAACGAACAAAGTTATTCGTTTATCTATTGTTGGCCTCGCTTGTTTTTGGGCAGTTAATCAGGTACTTCTCTCCTCTTTTCTTCCTTTTTTTATGGAGGTAACGGAAAGCAATAATGTCTCATTAGCTATGGGTGTTTTAGCATTAGCAGGAGTTGGTCTTATTATCGGCTCGGTTTTAACCGGAAAAGTTTCTAAAAATTACATTGAAATGGCCGGTGTTCCTGTGGGAGCTGTGGGCATGGTTGCTTGTTTGCTAACCTTGCCCTCCTTGTCTCATCCTTTTTCTTTGGGTTTATTAATGTTTTGTTATGGCCTCTTTGGGGGGCTTTTTGTTGTCCCTCTCAATGCATTGATTCAGTTTAATGCTGGGGAAAAGAAAATGGGTTGGGTTTTAGCTGGCTATCATTTTATTGAAAAGTTAATCATGCTTCTTTTTTTGGGTGCGACTTATTACTTCTCCTTGCAAGAAACAAAAGAAACGACCTTGTTTTATATTCTTTTTGTTGTGCTATTGATTGGTTCTCTTTTTACACTATATCACCTTCCTCAGTCCATGATTCGGATTGTTCGATTGAAATTCTCTAGGCTAAAAATAAAGGTACAGGGTTTTAATAACATACCTTCAGAAGGAGGTGTGTTGTTGCTGGGTGAGTCTTTTAACCTTTGGAAATGGGCTTGTTTGTCAATAGTGTCTCCTCGCCCTATTCGTTTGATTGTTGATTCTTCTCTATACCCTCAATGGAAAAAATGTGTGTTACTGAAGGTGTTTAAGATGATTTCTGTAGAGAACGAGAGCCTTGAAAAAGGTTTTGTGGAAATAAAAAATGCTTTAAAGAATGAGGTAGTAGGGGTTTTGTCTCTTGATTTTTTAGGCCACGAAGACCAACAAGGGTCCTTTAAGGGGAAGCTTGAAAAAGCCATAGGTGTTACAGGGGTTAGAGTTTTACAGTTTAATATCCAAGGCATTAAACAGACTCCCCACTCCCTATCGGATCAAGGGATTGTCGTGTCTTTTGGAGTGGTAAAATAAAAAGGGTTTGAGAATAACCGAAAATCCGCTCGAATTATATTGATTATCATGTCAAAAATGATTTATTAATTGAAACAATGTGTCAAAAATGATATGTTTTAGATGTGAGAAAAAAGGCATACACATTATTAATAAAAAAGAAAACCGAAAAAGCCTTATCTAAATTAGAGGAACGAGTAAAAAAAAGGTTTAGGCTTTTATATGATGATTTGTTAGAGCAAGGACCTTACCCTAAAGACTGGGGAGTTGAAAGATAAAGTGATAACAAAATTCATTGTCATTTGAATTATAGCTGGGTCGCCTGTTGGACTTATGAAAAAGAAATTTTAACAATAAAGGTATATTATGTTGGCAGCCGTGAAAACGCCCCTTATTGATTTGAAAATCAGCATACAGGGAAAAGGGGAAAAGGTACTTATTGAAGCTCTTAAGTCTACATTTAAAAATGTTAGAATTATTAAAGAGGACGTTGATTTTATTGATTTCAGTAAAACCAGACTTTATAAAGACATTAAAAACAAAACAACTGTTGGCGATGTTCTTTCTATTAGAAGAGAAAATAAGGGCTGGACTCAAAAGGAGCTTTCTATTAAATCAGGAGTATCTAATATCTCAGCTATTGAACACAACAAAAGATCCATAACTTTGAAGATGGCTAAAAAATTGGGGAAAGCATTGGGACAAAATTATAATCAGTTTTTAGAGGTTTAGCTACTTCTCTCAATTACTCTCGTATTACTTGAGTCTATTTAAAAGGTAATATTGACTTCCTCTTGAAGTGTTTTCAATAGTCAGCCTTGTTTGATAAGGGCTTATAGTATGTTTTTGAATCACTTGACCCTTTAAGTCAAAAGCCCTTAAAGTTCTACTATAATCAACTCCACTCCAAGATAACAAAACACTAGAAGTACCCCATTGAGCAGTGATTTTACTTCCCCCCTTATGATCCCTTAAAATTAGGGCAACAGGCGGAGATGTTTCTATAAAGATATAGTTTACATTTTCAAAGCTTGCAATGGCATCAGGGAGAAGGCCAGTGGAATCGATAGGGACGTTCCAGGTGGAATCTCGCATACGAAGATTCATTCCATTTGGGGTAGCAGAGTATAGAAGAGTTATAGCAGTGTCATTATTAATGAGTGTTACTTCATTGGTTGCCTCATTCCATGTATAATCACTGGTATCTTTAACGACTCCATTGCTATCATAGGTGTATGATTTTCCATTGAGAAAAGATGTAGTTTCATTTTGGGGGAAATCCTCTAAATCCTCTACAATGGTCGTGTCCATTAGAAAGTTTTTAATGACCACTTTCATAATTCCAGTTGCGGTTTCTAGTTTGTAATATTTGCCCTCCATTGGTGGTGGCAAAAAGGCGGCTCGGTTTTGTCCTTCAATTTGTGAAACTATTTTTTTAGGAAAGAGGGAAGGAAAAGAGAGTGAATAAGAGTTGTTTGCTAAAAATGTAAGCAAAAAAGTTAAAATCAAAGTTGATTTAAGCATTTGGAGTTCCTTTAATTGAACATGTACAATTAACTCGTAATATAGTGACTATTAGTGAAATGTGCAATTCGTTTTAAGGTGTCGATTTTTGGCCTTAAACCCTACAATTTCTAAAACAATGTATAGATAAACGGTGCTACGGCACTTCCCTGAGTTAATAAAATAAGAGCTCCTAATAAGCCCATAAATAAAATGATAGGGAATAGCCACCATTTTTTTCGGACTTTCATAAACTCCCAGAACTCTTTAATAATGGATATTTTATTCATTGTTTCACCCTAGTATTGATTTTTATATTTTTCAGGAAGAAGTTGATCGTCGTTGCGTTCTATCCAGTAGCTTTTACTGTCGGGGTCTAGTTTTAAGGATAGAAAATCCTTTCCTACCATTCTAGCAATTAAACTTAAAGGCAGTATGACTCCAAAATAGAGTAAAGTTAAAACCACTCGTGACATTACTGCTCCAAGGAGGAGCCCTAAAAGCATCCAAGCAATATGAAAGGGCTTTAAAATGGAGGGCAAAAGAAAGGCCAAAGAAAGTAAAGCCACAGACCAGTATAGGGCTAGCCGAGGGACGTATCCCGTTTTTTTAAAGAGAATAGAGCCCAAAATAGCCATTGCAAGAGACATGACAATGCCAAAGTTCCGAAGGGACTTTTTACTCGTATCTATTTCTGCAATTAATTTTAACATAGGTTAATCCAGTTCAAATTCCTTTTGCCAATCTGTATTCTCGTTGATAGGCTGCTGTTCCTTTTTTGCAATAAGAAAGTTTTCAATCATTAAATAATCCATGTTCGTACGCATCAGGCATTGAAATGCTTCCTGTGGGCGGCAAACAATAGGTTCCCCTCGGACATTAAAGGAAGTATTGATGACGACAGGGCAATCGTACTTCTCCTTAAAACTTTTAAGGAGGGCATAGTATAGGGGGTTCGTTTCTTTGTGAACGGTTTGCACCCTAGCAGAGTAATTTACATGGGTGATGGCAGGGAGCGAGGAACGAATTACTTTTAGTTTTTCCACGCCAAATAATTTTTCGTCTTCGGAACTCATGGTTTTGCGAATAGACTTTTTTACAGGAGCAACCAATAACATATAGGGGCTGTCCCCTTCCATTTCAAAATAATCAGGAAGATTCTCTTTTAAGATAGAAGGAGCAAAGGGGCGGAAACTTTCTCTAAACTTTATTTTTAAGTTCATGATTTCTTGCATTTTTTCACTTCTGGGGTCACCTAATATAGAGCGTCCGCCTAAGGCACGGGGCCCAAACTCCATTCTTCCTTGAAACCAGCCCACCACATTCTCATCGGCTAATAAATCAGCCGTTTTTTCTGGGATGTCTTGGAGCTCAAGTTCTTGGTAAATGATTTTATTTTCATCCAAATATTTTTTAATTTGATGCGATTCATAGCGAGGGCCTAAATAAGTGCCACGTTGACTATCTTCTTTTTCCTGAGTCTTTCGCTTGTTGCCTAAAACATGGTGCCAAGCAAAAAGTGCGGCTCCCAAAGCCCCTCCTGCATCCCCTGCTGCGGGTTGAATCCAAATAGATTTAAAAGGGCCTTCTCTTAAAAGTCGTCCATTTGAAACGCAATTAAGGGCGACTCCTCCTGCGAGGCATAAATTGTTTTGTCCTGTTTTTTGATGAACATGGTGAGCAATTTTTAAAACAATTTCTTCCGTGACTTCTTGAATTGATCGGGCTAAATCCATTTCTCGCTGGGTGACTTTTGATTCTGGTTTTCTGGCAGAGCCACCAAAAACTTTATCAAAATGTTTGCTGGTCATTTTTAAGCCT
>CAZLBO010000008.1:0-19203 GCA_964557725.1 uncultured Bifidobacteriales bacterium
TGTGGAGTGATTACTCTGAAGATATGGATTTTGAAGAATAGTTTAAATTCCATATATGATCCCAGCGAGTCGTACCAGGCTTAGAAGAGAGGACTTCTTCAGGACCCGTTTTAAATTTTCTGTCTTCAATAATCGCAAAATCAACTTCCCCAATGGTCAAGTTAGTATAGTATACACCAATCCCCCGTCCAATAGGTGTTGGGTCATAAGGGTCAGGCAAATTACCAGTTTGCGAACGCTCTACCATTTTAACATAAGTATCCGTTTGACAATATCCACCTGAGGTTCCATTACAATTTGAAGCCTTCTTTCCACTTGATCCCCATAAATTTGCTTGCCCTGCATCATGATCATCAGGTATAGAAACCGTAGGGATATCACGCATTATTTCACCAAAGTCTCGACCAAACACAATCCAATCTCTTTCATGCTGTTTGTGATCATAAACTTGATCCCCTGTAAAAATCAATATATCCGCACCGTGCTTCACCACATTATCAACTAAATCCTGTTTAGAAAGATTCCCTCCATGACTCGACATGATGGAATTCCCCGTAAAAACAACAGCAACAATTTTCTCTTTATTCACAGGATCTTTTCGTACCACTCCTGTCCACTCTCCTGTCATGTACTTAATGCGGTAATTGTGATCCACAGTCATATCCCAGTTTTCCACACGGAGTAGACCATTCCAACCAGGTGTAATCACACTAGCCTCTGCCCTTTTTACCCACGCATTACCTTCTTGTACTTCAAGGATGATTTTTTTTGTTTTATCCCCTATTGCTCTATCAACTTGTGCTGTCATTTTAAGGACATTATTTTGAACCGTATAAAGAGAGAAAACAATAGGATTCTGTGCATAAACACTTGCCAATCCCAAAACAAATAGAGCCAACACTCCCTTTTTTATTTGATGCGTCAATTTCATCTGATCTTTCCTTTTTTCATTTTTTTACATTGATAGTCTACTACGCTAAGAATATAGCTCAAGTTATAAATTCTAGATAGCCATAAATACACCGCTATTTTAACAGAGACTTAAATCTTCAACAAAATCATCAGGGTAGCACCCCTTCTGCCCATTCTATTACAGAGAATATACCCCCCTGTGGATCCTGTAAAACAGAAAAACGCCCTACTTTAGGGATGTCCGTAGACTCTAGCATTACCCCTCCCCCAATATTTGTAGCTAATGTCACCGCCTCATCACAACTCTCTACCGTATAATAAACCATCCAATGAGCAGGGATAGCGCCCCATTCTTCTGTCATTTGCAATAAGCCCGCTTTAGTCTCTTTGGCTTTTGAAGCTCCCGTAAACAACGTGTAAGACTTACCCTCCTCCAATTCATCCACTTTAGTCCCCCACCCAAAAAGCTCTTTAAAAAATGTTTGACTTTTTTCTGCATCATTACTTGCCAACTCAAACCAACTAGGAGTTCCATGTAGCCCCTTTACCTTAATCCCTAAATGATCCTTTGCTTGCCATAAAGAAAAAATGGCTCCTTCAGGTTCATGTACACAAGCCATTCGCCCTGCTGTACCTACGTCCATCGCCTCAATATACGGAAATGATCCTAATTCTTTCGCTTTCTTTACTGTGCCCTCTAAATCATCTACACTTACATAAGACATCCAATGGGCCGGCATGCCCACTTCTTCTTGCTCTTTACGCATGGCATACATACCCCCAACTTCTTTTCCCTCTTTGAAAATCATCGTATAGTGTTCGTCTTTTCCAATAGAGTCTTCTCGATAAGTCCACCCAAAGAGTTGCTGATAAAAATCCTTAGCAATAACAAGGTTAGTCGCCACTAGTTCTACCCAACAAAAAGTTCCATTTTCATATTCCGTTATCTCTTTCATACTTGCTCCCTTTTTACCCTTACTTTGAGTGTTTATTCTTTACTACTCATTTTCTAAAAGACACGATGTCCACGATCCTTTTCTACAGGAACTTATCCACTAGATGGCTCCACTCTTCTCTTAATGAGTATTCTGGCATTTCCTTTTTTGCACGAGCATACCAATAGTTTGCATTGCTTAGCTCACCCTCTTTACGGTGCAGGTATGCATGGATCCAAGCCCCTTCTTCATCAGACAAGCCTTGTAATACATCATGTGCTTTTTTCCAATCCCCACAAGCCTCCCACCACAAAGATTGCAACGAAGGGCTTATACTCACTGGCTTCTTTTTTTCTATAACTGACTGTTTGAACTGTTTTACATCCATCTATTTACAATAGGAATTAACCTCACTTAATACAAGGTTCAAGAATAAGATTAATCGAACAGAGAGAGGGGGTAATACTTTTCTTTTTTTTGATTTTGATTTTTTTCAAAAAGGATCTTTGCCGAAATACTGCTTCTAACGACAACCCCATACACAAATACAAAAAAGGCAGCAAAGGCAAAACATATCTCGTAAAGCCAAGGTGAATAGAAGACAACAACAACAAATATCCAAAGGATGTGAGCAGAATCATTAACAACCATTTTTCCCGAGCAAAAAACACCCCAACAAAAGACACCACAAACAATAACCAAATGGGTAAATGGATAACTAAACGCTCTAATCTCTTGAAAAAATTGGAAAGAGAAATGTACCTTCCGATAAGCGACTCGGGATAATAATCTTGTGATGTCATCATAAACCGCTGAAGTTCATTTACTATGGATTTGAAAAATGAAATCTTATTTTCTGTTACCCATTTGATATACATACCTGTCAAATACTTATCTGACTCCAAGCGACTCATTCCTTGTTCTTCCAAATAATTTTGATATTGATGAGGAAGTGCATTAGCAAACCAGCTAATATCTTTTGTATAATGAGTATTCCATAAAGAAGTCTGGTCTGACATATTCGGGTTTATCTTTTTTATTAATTCACTCTCAGAGTCGTCTGGTTTCTCCCAATCATAATAAGAAGAATGTGTAAATAAGTTTACCCCCAAGGCTACCGTACGTTTGGGAACATCATACCTCCACCAATTAGTCCAAAGCCCTCCCCAACCAATCACAAAAAAAAGAGCGACGGCTAAAAAGCGCTGAATCCAACTTCCTCGCCCTTTAAAAAACAACACCAGAAATCCAAGCAGAATAAAGGGGTCTCCTAATTGCCGAGACAACGTACAAAACCCTGCTGCGACACCAAACAAAAAAAGGCTTATTAGGTTCGAGGATTTTAACGCCTGAACAAAAGCGAGCAAAGTAAGCGCTCCCAAAAGCCCAAACAAAGTGGTATCCAGCAATTGACTTTGTTCTTGAACTCCCAACGAATTTAAGCCTAACAAAACAATAACCAAGGCCTGTACCACAGACCGACAGCCTAATACTCTTAACAACTGCCACACCACCCCCAAGGTAAGTACTCGTAAACCCCACTGAGCAAGAGGAACAAAAAAGTCTCTTTCAAACAACATCAAAAACCAACTATACAATTTAGGTCTGTAAAGTACCCAGCCCATATTATCTATTTTACCACGAGACAGTGCCCACCACATTTGACTATCAGGGCCATATGATTCTACAGGTCGAAGAAGCCATAAATTGACGAGACCTACCAACACAAAACAAATCCAAACCCAATGTTTTTCTTTAAATACATATTTTTGAAACCATAACAAGGAGCTAAAAACTCCTGTCAAAAGCAACAAACGTATCAACCAAAATCCGCCTTCGATAAAAAACCCCAACAATAAGACGAAAAGGAATACCCCTCCTATTTTTGCTTTAAAAGCTATCCTGAAGCTCCTTGTTTAAATAGTCTTCTAAATAAGAAAAAGCACCTTCTGCAAAAACTGTTGTCAATTCATCCCCAGGATGGGCATTAGCAGGGGTTGCCCACAAAGAGCGTGAAGTTCGACCTTTAAATTCACTCTCTACTTTTGAAACTAAATTTAAATAGGGAATTTCTAATTCTTTTAACAAAGGTGTCACCTTGCCAAATACTTCTTTGTAATAAGGGGCATTATTACTGGGCGTCATAATAAACCTCAGTTCAATTTCTTGTTCTTTACAAAAGTCTCTCAACTCCACTAATACTTCTCTATAAGCTCTAAGATTTTTTTCTTCATATAAACGATGCTCCCAAACAACATAGCCATAACCTTTATACCCATACTTCATTAATAAATTATTGATACCACTGCTCAAAAAGTCTAATGCATTTGGCACAAACCATTCCGCAGGTTTAAGCCAAATCATCTTTTGCCATGTAAAAGAAAAACGAGGAACTAAGCCCACATCAGGGTCATTCGCAACAAAACCAATCAACAACATATCAGGGTGGAATTTATATCCCTCCTCCTTCAAAAATCTTAACTGCCTTTGGGTCGACCAGCCATTCCCCCCCCAACTCATCAATTCTACAGATGGAATCTTTTTTTGAAGGATCCGCTCTAATTTATGACTCCAAATTCTTTCATAGGCAACAGCATCCCCCCAAATAAAAGAGTCCCCCAAAACAGCAATACGACGACTCCCTTTTTTCTTTTGAATGGCTCGTACACTATCATTAAATGAGTAAGGGTGTTTTTGAGCTATCAATAAGTTTTGTGCATTAATCTTTTGTTCGATTAACTTATACTTTCTCGGAATCCACACAGGTTTAGGGTCTTCGACATCGTGAAACAAGCCTAAACGCAAAAGGATTTCAAAACCAAATAGCATGACAAGAAATGCAACGATTAAAATTGCAATATTTTGAAGTGCCTTATTCCACCGCTGAAGCATGAGCAGCCCGTTTTTGTTTTCTTATAACATCCATGTTCTTTTTTATTGATGGCCGCTCCTTCATAAACAGAAACCAACCCACCAAAACCGATGGCAAAGTAACAATGCGAATCAAAAGAGAGATGACAACCCCTATTTCCGAATCCAATCCAAATGTGTGAAACATATACCCAAATGACAATTCAGTCACTCCAATACCACCAATACTAATAGGCAACATTGCCACTGTGGCATTCACAAACATAATAAGAGTAACTTCAAAAAAGCTCAACTGATAACCCAACCCATAAATCAACAACATCACCACAGCATTGACGCTATTTTTATATACCAAATCAATGCCTAGAATTTTAATAGCCAATAGCTTATTTCTAAAAACCTCTCCCAATAAGCTCTTTACCGAACCATCAAACTTTAAGCTCCAACCAAGGCGTTTATTTATCCAATTTAAAACCACTTGAATCTTATCAATTAACCGGGGAAATAAATAAAGGGAAAACAAAACCCCGCCCAGTAAAAGCATCACACCCAACACCAACGCCACACCCTTTGCCCAAAGGGTTCCATAAAGAACAGTTAAGGCTATTGTCCCTAAACCAAACTGAACCCAAAAGCCTGTCAAACGATCAATTAAAACCCCACCAAACGCTTTGCTATTATACTTAATTGTCTGCCCGATATAATAAATACGCAAAACATCACCACCGACTCCTCCAGGAGCTAAGTTGTTGAAAAACCTAGTGAGAAAGTTAATCTGAGTCATTCTTTTTAAATTAAGCCGAGGGTCTCTAAAGATAAACCTTATCTTTTGTGCATTGATCACTTCAAAAACAATCACCATTAAAACCCCAACAACGACAGGGTAAATCTTCATTTGTTTTAAAAGCTCGTAGCTCTTCTCCCAATCCACCACTTGGTATAAAACCCACAGCAAGCCGATAGAAAGTGCCCACTTTATTACAGGTTTTAAACTCATTGACTCCCCCAACCCTTCCACTCTTTTCAAAATCTCATTTATAAAAAGGTGTATTTTAACATATCATCTCATTTCCTGAATTAATAGTCAATTTTAGAGCATATTTATGGTATAAAGAAAGAGATGACTTTGCCCGATAAAAGCCTCCGTGGCACATTCAGTAAAAAAAACAAACTTCATGCCCTTTTTGAAGTTCTCTTTCTACTCATCGCTTTATCTTTTGCCTTTCATTTTATTCAAGAACGCATTCAACATCAAATACTACCCGGAGGAGATGAAGGATCTTGGCTTTCCGCCGCCGCTCAATGGTCTAAGGGACAAGGATTTTCTACCAATTGGTTAGAGTACCATTATCTAGAGCCTTACACTTTACCCCGTCCCGATGACTTTCGCTACCCCGCTCTAGTCAGCTTAATTGGAATAGGATTTCTTTTTTTTGGGATAAAATATTCTGTTGCACTTTATGTGGTAGCCTCCATTTTTTTTACTTTTTCTCTACTGTTTTATTTTACTATTCGCAAGACATACAATCGAACTACCGCTGCCCTCTCCCTTCTCTTGCTCATTTTTTCTCTTCTTCAATTGACTTGGAATTCTGTAGTTTACACAGAAGGTTTATTTGGTATCGTTTTATGCCTTATTATCTTAGGTGTAAAAAAAGACCTTACTCAATTAAAGTGGGGCTTTTCTATGGGAGCTTTATTCGCCCTCCTTTATCTTGTACGGCCCAATGGTGTTCTCTTTTTGCCTGCTTTTTGCCTAAGCTCCTATTTTGCGCTCAAACAAAAAACATTAAGCTTTAAAAGTGTTTCTGTGATTCTTCTCACCTCTGTTGTTTGTTTAGCACCGTGGCTTATCCGAAGTTGGATTTATTTTGGAAATCCTTTTCACATTGCGGGTTCTGCTGGTTTGTTAAAAGACACCGTACAGGAAACCGATACACTTACCTTACTAAGTTTTTTTGAAAACAATGGACTCTTTTTTCCCTTAAAGCGAGTGGTTCTTGGATCCTATAACTTTTTTATAAATCTGCATTATTATGAACATGGGCTAGAGGCTTTACCACTACTAGGTGTTGTAATAGGAATTTGGAAACGGAAAAAATTTCACACTTTATTTATTACTTTAGCTTTTGCTATTACTTTATTGATGTGCTTCTATTCCTCTTATAATGCATGGGCAGGTGTTCGTTATTTTTCTGGCTTTATTCCTTTTGTATACGCTTATGGTATTCACCAACTATTAAGCCTCTTAAAAAAGTTTAGACCTCTTTCGCCCTCAATCAGGTGGGGCGCCATCACTTTACTCTTGGTTGTTTTGCTTTCCCCCGTTTTTTACCCCCATCGTTTTTATGAACGCAAATATTCACAAGCTCCTATTCTCAAGCAAGAAGCAGTTTCCGACTACATCCAAACTCTGCAGTCCACCCTCCCTCCAAGCAACATCTACCTTGCAATGAGTTTAGGTCAACTTAACTTTATGGCAAATAGAAAATGCATTGGAATCCAAGGCTCAGAGTATAAAGTGGCACTCTCCAAGGCCCTTTCTCTTTTGAAACCAACACTTTTAGTCTTAACCCCTAATGAATATAAATCTAAAATGGGAGGGGACATTCTCAAGTTTATCGAAAGAAAGGGCTACCTTCTTTCAAACCCCATTGTAACGAGTCTGGGAGTCTTTATTTCCTTAAGCAAACAAGTTACCTTAACTTCCTCTCATAAAACTATCGCTTTCTATTATGAGAAAAATTTATAAAAGGAACTTCTCATCCATTCAACAATTAAATCACCTTGTATCAATACTTGCATACTCGATCCAAATGACATTTGCACAGGCTGTCGCCTAACCAAAGAAGAAATAAAGAACTGGGTAAAACTCAGCGATGACCAAAAAATTGAGATTCTTGAACGACTAAAATAATTTAAGCTTTCGCATTCAATACCTTAAGGAAGAAACTCATTGGGGGTTAGGGCTTAAAAAGGAGTTTTATTCTTTACCCTTTGTTCATTTCTACAGTAGTGCTGCTATTGCCTATTCCTCAACTCATTTTAGAGGATCTAAAAATCCAGTTTCTCCCTATTGGCAGCCTATGGTAGATATAGGAATTTTAACTCAATTATTCTCTCACCTTACACTTCAATTGGGTTATCAAAAAATAGGACTAGACCTACAAACGGGGCATCGAGCTTCCCTTGGTTTAAATTTTGTAATTTACAAAGGAATTTAAAATAATATGAGTTTACATTATTTTTTGAAAATTATTTTTGTTTTATTTTTTACGTCATTTCTTGAAGGCTGTATCACTGGGTGCTCTGAACCCGATTCTTCTGGAATTTATACTTGTGAGGAAGAGAAGCCAACACAAACCACTACAGAAGGAGATGAAAAAGGAGCCTCTTTTTTAAGCTGGCTATTTGAAGGGGAGGGCGAAGAGAGCAAATCGTCTTGTACAAAAAAACCTTCTGATGTTATTTGTTCCATTAACTCTTTGGTTCTTACAGAACTAAACATTGAGGCCAAAGCAAAGAATGGGTACTCTTTAAAGTGGCTAAAGCTTTATAAAGGCCCCTTTGAAAATAACATTCTACTGAAAAGCCTCTCACTTCAAAAGGAAACGTTTTACCTCTTTTTAAAACAAGGTCCCATTTCTGTGACAGCCCTCTATGCTTCCCCCACTGACACTATACTTACCGTAGATGGAATCAATATTAATGTCGAGAAAAGCTCCTACTGTCGTGGAACCTGTTACCACTCTGATCCTGTATATTTAGATTTGAGGTTGTGAAAGCTATCGTTAACCCCAATTTAATCACACTAATTCCTGAACCAATATCAACGACGCTCCCAATATTGCAAGAATCTATCCCTGTTCCAAAATTTTAACTTAAAACGATGGCAGTAAGGGGTGAGCAATATTTTCCGCTCAAATCAGCATTCCCTCGCTAATTTGCTGAAATCAAAATACAAAATGCAACCTGCCTAAACAAACCGTTGCCCTAAAATGAAACGGGTTTTTAAATTATCTTAACTTTATTCGGTTATTTTGGCCTATATTAAACAAATAACAACTTATCTGTTGCCTAATAAATTTATGAAAAATATGATAAATATTTACGATTTTACGGATTACCATCTCTGGCTAAAACAACGCACAGCAGAAATTAAACTAGAAAAGCCTTATTTCTCTTATCGTTTTATTGCGGCGAAGCTCATATTAAACCCTGGTTTTGTAGCCAAAATATTAAATAGTAAAAATCATTTGAGTCTGAAAAGAGTCGATAGGATGGCTCAAATCTTTGGATTAAAAGAGAAAGAAAAAGAATATTTTTCAGTATTGGTTCGATTTGGCCGTGCAAAAAATCAAGAAGATATTAACAAGTATTTTTTGAGATTGCAAACATTGCGGGGAATGAAATATCGAACGGTGGCAGATGGCACACAACAATTCTATCAAAAATGGTACCACATGGCATTGCGTACTTTACTCAGTATCCACTCCTTTCCTGTGGGTAAAGTACACACTCTAGGAAAAAAATTGCAGCCCTCCATTTCTGTAGAAGAAACCCGTCAATCACTAAACCTATTAGAAGAACTCAAACTTATTAAGAAATCAACCAATCAAACTTGGGAAGTAACCGATAAATACATATCCACAGGAGAAAAATGGCAGGCTAGAGATATTTTAAACTATCAAAAAAATATGATAGAGATGTCTGCAGAGGCCTTAGACAGGCATCCCAAAAATAAGCGCGACATTTCTTCTCTCACGCTTCCCTTTTCTATGAATCAATTAGAAACCTTGAGAGAAAGGCTTGCCGAATTCCGACAAGAGGTCATACAGTTGTCACAAGAATGTGAACCTGCCGACAGTGTATTTCAATTAAATTTGCAGTTATTTCCTCTAGGATATTTATCTAACAACGATGGGAAATCATAAAAATGAGATCTATTCATTTCTTAAAAATAATTATTGGACTACTGACTTTTTTCAGCCTACAGCAATGTGCGCAACAAGAAGTCGCAGGGGGCTCTGTAGGGGAAACCACAAATGGGATTACAGCCCTAGTACAAGATTCAACAGGCAAAGGAGTCATGGCAAAAATTAGGGTTTACACTGCAAATTCAGGCTTGCAAGATGAATTCTATACAAGCGAAAAAGGGGAGTTTTATTTACTTAATCGAGACAACATCCCTTTCCATTTTGATGTGAAAGAATCAAAACAAGGTCTAAGAGCCTGGATATGGAATCAGCAGAATAATCAGAACCCGCGAATCATTAGAGTGAGTCAGCCCTCTCAGGTTCCCATCAAACTTCAAGACTCTCTTATAAATACACTTTGTTTAACAGGTAGCCCCTATTGTTCCCTTAAAGACACTGCCGGAATTTTCTCTTTTGATTCTATTCCTTATGGAGCCTGGACTCTAGAATCTCCCTCTTTTAATTTACCCTTGGGTTCCATTTACCTAAACCCAGGTATTAACCCCTTAATACAATTACCCTTGGCAGACGGATTATTATTAGACGATTTTAATGATGGAGATGGAGTTCATTTATTACATGCCTATACTGGCCCTGTAAATTGGTTTACCGAAGCGACCAAAGCTCAATTGAATAATATTACTGATAACCAAAACCTCACAGATGTAATGGAAAATACTGAAGCCTATGCAGGGAGATCACTACATTTACAATATACTTTAGAACAAGATGGCTTTATATTTGTTGCCACCCGTTTTAAGAGTAACAATAATTCAATAAATTTATCAAATTTGCAAAGTATAAAACTATTTATGAAAGGCACTGGTGTGGGAGAAGTCACATTAGAGCAAGGCCTAAAAGAAAATAATTATCTAAAAGTAGCCTTTGATTTTACCTTAACCAATTCTTGGCAAGAATTCACATTTCAGCCAGGGGATGCGTCAAATCAATACCCCGAAGCGGTTACTTTAGATTCAATTGGTACAGAGATTCGCCTTTTTTCCATTTTCTTGAGAGAAGGTTCTGAAGTATGGATTGATAACATTCGGTTTACAGGAGTTAATCTCAATGTAATTAAATAATCACATCACTTAACAAACATCAATAATTACGGAGAAAATATGAAAAAGCGAAATTTTAGCACTTTCGCAGTGCCCTACTATGCCTTTATTTTAAGTATCTTTTGGAATAGTCAAGCCCAAATAACCCCCAATCCTATCATTACCCGGGGTCAAAATATTTATACTTCAGGGGGAGAACAGAATGACTCAAACCTTGCTGATGGCGATTATGGCAATTATTGGGTTCCCACAAAAATGCCCGCATGGCAAGCGTTCAAGATTAAAGGGAGCCCAAAAAAGTTACTCCTCTATTTTAAAACCTTTCAATGGGGGACATACGAAGATGCACAGCACACTCTCAATGATTACCAAATTCAAGTTTCCGATAACTCTACTAATGGCATTGATGGTACTTGGGAAGATGTTATCACAAAAAAAGGAAATAATAAAAGTAATGTGATACACACTTTTGACTTTTCAGGAAACAAGTGGGTACGACTTCATATTACTAAATGGTCGAGAGAAGATAATCACGGGGGGTTAAGTGAAATTGACATACATGATGTATCAAATGGTACAGAAGATACCTATATTTTTTTAGGAAATAGCATTACTGAATTTTCATACTTTCGTTGGAAAGATAGACAGCCCGATTTTTCCACGAACATTCAAAATAAATTCCCACTTTATCAACCTGCCATGATTAGTGCAGGCATAGGGGGTGTCACCGCATCATTTGCCGCAGATAATATTGATAAATATTTAGCAGATAATCCTAATATTCATTATTGGTGCTTGGCATACGGAACAAATGATTCTTGGGGGGATACAGAGGGAAAAAATGCTGAGGAGTTTGGGTCTACTATGAAGGGTCTTATTCAAAAAATCATAGCCAAAGGGAAAATTCCCATTATTCAAAAAATCCCCTATGCACAAGGTTCGGAACATTTAGGTATTCCTTTTTATAATGAAAAAATTTCAACGCTCACTAAGGAATTCAATTTAATAACGGGGCCCGACATGTACACTTGGTTTCTTGAACACCAAAAGGAGTTGAGAGATGGAGTGCACCCCACTGAAACAGGTGCACTTTCGATTCACAAACTTTGGGCAACTGTCATGGAGCCCTTGTATCGCAACTCTACCCCTACTAACTTCAAAAATAAGCATCAAGACTCTCCCCTTACTTTCAACAACCATGTATTCTTAAATTTAAATATTAAGAGAATGGGGATTACTGGGGCCAAAATTCTTAACTTGCATGGAAAGTTAATTACAAACTTAAGCATAAAAAAGTACCCATTGAATTGGACAGGTACAGGCCGTGATGGCCAATCTGTAGCTCCAGGCATTTATATTCTTCATTTAAACCAGGGGGAATCATCAAAAAGTTTCCGATTTTTAAAATATTAATAAATCCACAATTACATCTTAGAACTTAACTGGAGAATTTTAATGACTTCTTTAACAAATACCTTCAACTTTTTATTCTTTCTGATTGCCACCCTGCCCTCACTCTCAGTATCACAAAATCCAGGATTTTATGTGGAAGAAAATAAAATTAAAGATCTCTGTGGAAAAGAAGTGATATTTAGAGGCATAAATTCTATGACAGTTTGGACTGATAAAGATGGCAAGCCGACTTTTAGTGAAATCGCAAAAACAGGGGCCAATGTTGTGCGTATCGTATGGACCACCACAGACGGCACTCCTGAAGAATTAGACAGAGCGATTCAGGAATGTATTCGCAACCAAATGATTCCTATGATAGAATTACATGATGCTACAGGAGATATTTCAAAAGTTCCTAAATTAGTTGACTGGTGGATAAAGCCTGAGGTTGTGAGTGTAATAAAAAAATATGAAAAATTTTTATTTGTAAACATCGCAAATGAAGCTGGAGACAATAACATCACAGATTCCGTTTTCTTATCTGTGTATACCGATGCTTTATTGAAGATGCGATCCGCTGGCATCCACACTCCCCTAATTATTGATGCCTCAACTTGGGGGCAAGATATTGATATATTACAAGCCACAGGCCCCCAATTAATAGAGAAAGACCCAAACAAAAACCTACTATTTTCAGTTCATATGTGGTGGCCGTCTGAATGGCGGGGAGACAAGGTAGAGCAATATGTAATTGATGAAATACAAGAATCTGTAGATATGAAGTTACCCCTAATTATCGGCGAATTTGCACAAAAATCTGTTGATTGTACTCCTGAAATTCCCTATTTAACTATATTAGACGAAGCCCAGAAGCAAGGTATTGGTTGGTTGGCTTGGTCATGGGGCCCAGGCAACACGGATTGTAGCGAAATGGACATGACCACAGACGGCACCTTTAACACCCTGATGGGCTGGGGGCTGGAGGTAGCCACTACCCATAAAAACAGTATCGCAAACACATCTGTGGTACCCTATTTTGTTAAAAATGGAACGTGCGAACCTGTAAAAACAAAAAAGAGAGAAAGCAAAACCAATCAATCTATAGATAATAAAAAATTCAATGTCAAAGGGCAGCCACATTTATATAATGAAGGAATTTATTTTCATAAATCAATTCATCTTAATTAATAACAATTTTTATCGGCAAATTAACTCCTGATAATCGGAGTACCACTTCTCCTCTTTTAAAAGAAATGTAACCCCGTTTTATAGCTTCTTTATTTTAAACTTTGTTAAAGGTCCACACAAAGTTATTATTTCAGCTAGGGGTTAAGTGTACAGTTTGCAATAAGGGCCACTTTGATTTTTTTTAAAGCCATTGCCATTTCTTTCCTGTTCGGTAATTTACTTATGAGCAAAAAGTACCCATTACCGACACCCCCTTTCTCCCCAGCTAAAAAACGCATTCAATACCTTAAAAAAAACTCATTGGGGGTTAGGGCTTAAAAATTAAGCTTTATTTATACAAATAATTATATTATTTTATAAATAGTATATAATAAAATATATTATTTTAACTAAATACCGGATTTTATGAAAAAAAAGCATAAACTAAATACTATTCCACCTGAACTTATTCAAGATAAAATGAAATTTGAAAACCCTTGGTGGGTTTCAGGGTTAATTGATGATGAGTTTAGAGAATTGTCCAAAAGACCCTATTTTAATCTCTTTTTCCCACTGATAAAAGAGTTTGATGTAAAAAGAGCCGTGGTTCTCATGGGGCCTCGACGGGTAGGAAAAACGGTAATGCTTCATCACAGTATTGGGCAACTAATCAAAGAAGGAAATAACAAACAAAAAATCTGTTTTATTGGGATCGATAACCCCCTGTATTTAAACATTGGTTTAGAACAATTATTTGAATATGCGAGAAAGGCAACTGGTAACCCCGACACCAAAGGCTGGACGATTTTCTTTGATGAAATTCAATACCTTAAGAATTGGGAAATTCACCTAAAGGTTCTGGTGGATAGTTACCCTTACACAAAGTTTGTGGTATCTGGTTCTGCAGCCGCGGCTCTTAAATTAAAAAGCCATGAAAGTGGAGCAGGGCGATTTACCGAATTCATGTTACCCCCCCTTACCTTTCATGAATACATTGTGCTAAAAGGATTAGATGATTTGATTCGCCCCTCAACGATTAGTTGGAACAGCAATATCAAAAATTTTTACACTACCATTAACATCAAAGAATTAAACCAACATTTTGTGAAGTACATTAATTTTGGCGGTTACCCCGAAGTTATCTTTTCTGAGAAAATACAAACAAACCCTTCCAGATATATTAAGCATGATATTATAGATAAGGTTCTCCTAAGAGACTTACCCAGTTTGTACGGAATTCAAGATGTTCAAGAGCTCAACTCCTTTTTTACAATGCTAGCTTATAACAGTGGAAATGAAGTTTCCTTGGAATCACTTTCTAATAGTAGTGGGGTCGATAAAAATTTATTAAAACGATACTTAGAATATTTAGAGGCCGCTTTCCTCATCAAAGTCGTTCATCGAATCGATGATAACCTGAAAAAATTTAAACGAGCAACCTTCTACAAAATTTATCTGACGAATTCCTCTCTGAGAAGCGCACTTTTCTCTCCTTTAGAATCCACTGACGATCTATTTGGCAACATGGTTGAAACAGCTATATTTTCCCAATGGATGCATCGAGATTGGTTTAAGCCTTGGTATGCTCGTTGGACAGTAGGCAAAACCAAAGGTGAAGTGGATATGGTTGGGCTTGATGAAGCTAAAATGAAGCCTTGGTGGGCTCTTGAGATCAAATGGTCTAATCGGTATTTTGAAAGACCAGGCGAGCTTAAAAGTCTTTTGTATTTTTGCAAAAAAAATAAGTTGAGTTCTGCACTTGTTACTTCCATTGATAAAGAGGATGTGAAAATTTGTAAAGACTTAAAGATTTCATATGTTCCTGCTTCAATATACGCATACGCAGTAGGTGCAAATACGTTGGAACAAAAAGCCGATAAAAGTTAATTCACAAGACAACAGAGACTTCCAAGAAACAAGCACTTTTTTATCCCCTAAAATTTTTGTACATTTTGTGCATCATTTAACCCCTAGTGGCTATGTATTATAAACTAGAAGACTTTCTTTCCGATTGGCGATTTGAAGAGAAGCTGACTCTCAAAGTCTTTTCCAAAGTCAATAACAGTTTAAAAGCCAAAAAACTCCATGAAAGCTTACGCTCTCTTGAACGCCTGGCTTGGCATATTACTTGTACCCTTACCGAAATGCCTGCACAGGCGAACATTATTAAAGAGGATTACCTTCACAACTTACCCATTCCCATTCGTTTTTCTCATATTATTGATAGCTATAAAAACCATAGCCTCGACCTTACCCGCTCTTTAGAAACCAGCTGGGCGGGAACCGATTTGTCCGAACCTATTAGCATCTATGGCCAAAAATGGAAAAAAAGTAAATTACTTACCGTACTCGTCAAACATCAAATTCACCACCGAGCTCAAATGACGGTGCTGATGCGAATGATGGGTATGCCCGTACCAGGCACTTACGGCCCTTCCATAGAAGAATGGTCTGAGCTCGGCTCCCCTGCTCCTGTATAAGCTTAACTTTTTCTCTCTTCTTATCTATATTACTCCCGTTACCATTTTTTAGGGGTATTATGAATAAATTAATCACATTATTGACTTTTCTTGTTTTTTTTAACCCATTAATTGCCCAAGATTTTATCAATACAGGCTTTGAAAAATCCTATGCCTTTTTAGAGGCTTTTCAAAAAAATGACACCAACCAAATCATAAAAACCTATCCCCTGATAAAAAAGGAAATAAAGAATAATGATTCCTTATTAACTATTATCAAAAAAGCGAACCTCATCTTTAAGCAGTTTGGGGGAATTGATTCCTCTGATTTGATCTATAAAAAGTCCTCTTTTATTGTTTCCTCAAAGGAAACCATTGTCTTACATAAATTTATTTATCAATTCCCTATTAATGCCAACAAAAAAAAGAAACCACAATATCATATTATTGTGGCTTATTCAGATGTGAAAACCTTTAGCAAAGTCTCACAATTCCAAATTAAAAAACTTAAATAACCTCACAAAAAAATATGATTGAAATCGGAAAATACAATGAACTTGAAGTCCTACGCCAAGTAGAGATAGGGCTTATATTAGATGGAAAAGAATTAGGCGATATTTTACTACCTAAGCGTTATGTTCCTAAAGAGTTTGAGCAAACCCTCAATATCTTTCTTTATTTAGATTCGGAAGATAGGCTTATTGCCACCACAGAGACACCTAAAGCTATTGTAAATGAATGCGCTTTATTAAAAGTAGAATCAGTTTCTACTATTGGAGCCTTTCTTAATTGGGACTTGCCCAAGGACTTACTCCTCCCCTACTCCGAACAAAAAGAAAGAGTACGAGAGGGGCAATGGGTAGTGGCTAAAATTCTATTGGACAAAAAATCAAACCGCTTATTTGCTTCCACAAAGCTCAACAAATATTTAGACAAAGAAGAAAGTGATTTTTCTTACAATGAAGAAGTCGACATTCTCATCCACAGTCGAACAGACTTAGGACACAAAGCTATTATCAACCATACCTTTTGGGGAATGTTGTATAGCAATGAAGTCTTTCGCATTATCAAACAAGGTCAAAAACTAAAGGCTTTTATTAAAAATGTTCGTGAAGATGGAAAGGTTGACCTCACTTTACAAAAAAGTGGTTACCAACAAATTGATAGCGTTTCTTCCGATATTCTCGAATACATAAAGGCACAAGGCGGATCCATCCCCCTAACCGACAAAAGTAGCCCCGAAGAAATCTATAGAGTTTTTCACATCAGCAAAAAGAATTTTAAAAAAGCCATTGGCACGCTTTACAAAAGCAAACTAATCACTTTAGAATCTTCTTGTATAAATGTTATCAAATAAGATTTACTCCTTGCTATGATAAAAGTTACTCAGCTCAGCAAATCGTTTGGATCTCAGGTTTTATTCAACAAAATAAATCTTCAAATGAACCCTGGCGAACGAGTAGGCTTTGTCGGGCGTAATGGTCACGGCAAAACCACCCTTTTTCACATTATTTTAGAAACAGACTACCCTGACGAAGGGAGCATCACCTTTCCGAAAAACTATAAAATAGGGCACTTAGATCAACATATACATTTTACTAAAGACACCTTAGTTACAGAAGCTGCCTGTGGGTTAAGTAAAGAACGAGAGGGAAACCTTTGGGAAGTCGAAAAAATATTAGCAGGACTTGGTTTTTCCCAAGCAGACCTCACTCGGCCTCCTACGGAATTTTCTGGCGGTTTTCAAGTTCGCATTAACTTAGCCAAGGCGCTTATTGCAGAGCCAGATTTGTTGTTATTAGATGAACCCACCAACTATCTTGATATTATTTCTATTCGATGGCTTTCTGATTTTTTAAAAAAATGGAAGGGAGAGCTTATTCTTATTACCCATGATCGTTCCTTTATGGATAATGTATGCACCCATACCATGGTGATTAATAGACAACAAATCAGAAAAGTTAAAGGCCCCACTTATAAGCTCTTTGAGCAAATTAGAGTGGAAGAAGAAGTCCATGAGAATACACGAGTCAATGAGGATAAAAAACGAAAACAAGAAGAAAAATTCATCAATAAATTTCGTGCAAAAGCAAGAATGGCCGGAATGGTGCAATCACGAATCAAAGCCTTAGATAAAAAAGTACAACTCGAAAAGCTGAGTACGGTTCAAAATTTAAACTTTAATTTTCGCCCAGCCCCTTTTGAAGCAAAAACAATGTTGGCTGTTCACAACCTTTCCTTTTCTTACGATAAGAACCTTCCTAACTTAATTGAAGGTTTTAATTTAGACATTCATAAACAGGAGCGGCTTGCTATTATTGGTCAAAATGGAAAAGGAAAATCAACTTTATTAAAGTTACTTGCCCGCTCCATCACCCCTCAAACGGGAAGCTATAAAGCCCATATCTCTTTAAAAATTGGCTATTACGAACAAACCAATGTAAAGCTCCTCGACCCCGAACGAACCGTTGCCGAAGAAATTGCCAATGCTGATCCCGATAGGGACATGCGTAAAGCCCGAGACGTTTGTGGAGCCATGATGTTTGATGGGGACAAGGCCCTAAAAAAAATCAAAATCTTATCGGGTGGAGAAAAAAGCAGAGTTTGTCTTGGTAAGTTATTGGTCGAACCCAACCACTTGCTATTGTTAGATGAGCCAACTAACCATCTTGATCCTGAATCCTGTGACGCCTTGATGTCTGCCATTTTACAATTTAAGGGTTCCGTCGTCCTTATCACACATAATGAGGGCTTCCTAAAGTCCATCCCTAATAAATTAATTGTCTTTCAAAACAATGAGCATAAAACCTTTGAAGGAGGCTACCTAACCTTTCTGAGAGAAGTGGGGTGGCAAGCGGAGCTCGATAAAAAGAACAATCCATCGACTCATACGGACATAAATTCTGCGACACCTACCAACAAAAAAGACCTCCGCAGACTTCGTGCTCAAAAGGTAGACGAAAAAAACAAGGCACTTAAGCCTATTAAGAGTGGAATCCGAAAAACAGAAAACTCCATTCAAAAACTCGAAGATGAAATCAATGATATTTCCATTGAACTAACCACGGCTTATGAAACAAATGATGGAGAAGTAATTACCAAACTCTCAAAAGCCACTCATGACTTAAAAAACCAGTCTGACCAACTTTATCAAACTCTAGAAGAATGGATGACAAAAGAAGAGGCTATTGAAAGTCAATATCAGGACTAATAATACATTCCTATACTAAACCTTTTTGATGAATTATGTATAATGGTTCTTCCAGTCACATCTACAGAACGCCTTTTTCTATGTACAGGGACATTACCCTCTCTATTCATAGGCCGACCCACTAACCCAACACTTGGGGCACTTTTAATTTTAAGGTTGCCGTTGCTATCCCTACCATTTGGGGTTTCTGTAGTAAAAATAAAATCATCCATAAAAAAA
>CAZLBO010000009.1:0-19016 GCA_964557725.1 uncultured Bifidobacteriales bacterium
TAGATAAGAGGAGGCTCTGTGTCCACACCTAAAGTTTTATAGAACTCGTTGTATTCTTCTTTTTTGATTTCTGTTTTACTTCTTTTCCAAAGAGGTGGCTTATCATTTAAAACTTCTTCAAATGTTTCTTTTTTGCCATCTACTTCTTTCTCTTCATCCATAACGATGGGGTGAGAAACAAAACTATTATATTTTTTTACAATACTTTTTACTTTCCAATCATCCAAAAATTCTGATTCATCCTCTTTGAGGTGGAGAGTGATTTTTGTGCCTCGGTCTTTTCTTTCCGATTCTTCTAAAGTAAAACTACCGTCACCTGCAGATTCCCAGATTATGGCCTCTTTGGAACCCATTTTTTAGGTATCAATCGTCACCTTGTCTGCTACCATAAACACCGAGTAAAAACCAACTCCAAACTGACCGATAAGACTATTATTTTTTTCTTTATCCCCAGATAGATTTTTGAGGAACTCTTGAGTTCCTGATTTTGCAATGGTACTGATATTGGCAATGAGATCTTCTCGATTCATCCCAATTCCATTGTCAAGAATAGTCAAAGTTTTGGCTTCTTTATCCACTTCGATTCTAATTTTAAAATCTTCATCGCCTTTGAGTAAATCAATATCTGTTAAAGATTCAATTCTTGCTTTATCTAAAGCATCCGAAGAGTTAGAAACCAATTCTCTTAAAAAGATTTCTTTATTACTATAAAGTGAGTTAATTACTAGGTCTAAAACCTGTTTAACTTCTGCTTTAAATTCCATTTTTTCTTGTGTTGCTGAACTCATTTGTTCCTCCCTACGAGTATAATTCCTTAATTGTCAAAGCAATTATAAGTCAAAAAGCTTCAAATAACCAGAAGAAGCCTAGGAGATTTTCCATAAAGCCAACTTAAAGAAGGGAGAGAAGCTGTCAAAGTAAGAGAGGTAAGAGCCAGTTCGATATTTTATCACTTTTTGGTTATATTCTGTTTTTATCATTTAAGGAGTATTAATTGGACATTGTTGTTTTTGAAGATTTAAAAGAGCTCGGGAGAAGGGCAATAGAGTCACTTTCAGGCAAGAGTATCGCTATTTCTGGCGGAAGCACTTTTGAAAAGTTATTTGACATTTGGCAAAGTGAAGAGAAGTTAAAAGAATTTGACTTCTTTCCTGTGGATGAACGGCTTGTTCCTTTTGAGAACGAAGCCTGTAATTGGAGGGTGGCTACAGAAAAACTTTTTATTCCTTTGGGGATGGAAAGTCAAAAGGAACATTGGGCGCAATCAAAAGAGAAGCTTGAAGAACTATTGAGTCTTTCTTTGCAGGGCGGCACTTTCGATCACGTATTTCTAGGAATGGGGGATGATGGACACACGGCTTCTTTATTTCCCAAAGGGGAGTATTTAACAGATGCAACCTCGCTGACTCTTGAAACAGAAAGCCCTAAAGCTCCTGTAAACAGAGTGACTTTGGGTTTTAAGCCTATCTGGGAAGCAAAAAAGTTAACCCTAATTGTTTTAGGCAAGAATAAACAAAAAATTTTGCAACGGGTCTTAGAGGGAGACGAGTCTCTTCCTATTACTCTGGCATTAAAAGGGCATCCGAAGCCTCTTTTACTGTTAGATAAAGACGCTGCTGGTAAATAGATTAAATTTAATATTAAAAGGAAAAATTATGAATAAGTTGAAATTAATGGTAATGATGTTGTCTTTGATATCATTTGGGGGTTGTGAGTCGAAAAAGGCACCTGCTTCTTCTCCGAATACGGCAGCTTTAGAAAAGAAAATTGCAGAGCTAGAAGCAAAAATGAATGTGGTTTATGAAAAGCTTAATCTAAACCCCGTAGACCTTCCTTTGGGACACTCCTATTATCAAGGAGCAAAGAATCCTATTTTAACTATTGTGGAATTTTCTGATTTTGAATGTCCGTATTGTGCAAGAGTTTCTCCTATTTTAGATGCTTTAGCAAAAGAGTATCCCAATAAAATCAGGATTGTATTTAAGCATTTTCCTTTGAGTTTTCATAAAAATGCTAAAGCAGGGCATGCCGCCGCTTTAGCCGCAGGAGCACAGGGGAAGTTCTATGAATACCGCTATAAATTAGGTCAGCAATTTAAGAATTTAAATGACGAGACTTTTATTAAAGTAGCGACTGAGATTGGGCTAGACATCAATAAGTTTAAAAAAGACATGGTTTTGGATGCAGAAGACGAGAAAAAAATCAATGCTGATATTGCTCTTGGCCAAAAGGTTGGTGTTCGGGGAACTCCCACTCTCTATGCAAATGGTTTGCCTGTGGAAGATCGCTCTTTTCAAGGCTTAGTGAAGTTGCTTAAGAAATTAGGTGGGTGATAAGCCGAATCGCTACTTGAAATTTGAAGGAGCCTTGAAGAAGGCTCCTTTTTTTTTGCTTTTTGTCCTTTGGTTCCTGGCACCGAGCGTCCCTGGCACCAGCCGTCCCTGGAACCAAATGGGGACACGGACGAAATTAGGGCTTAAAGGCCATTTTCAAATTCATTACCGTAAATTAAGACTTAATTAGTTCTCTCATATCCTTAACGGCTCGATCAAGCCCAACTAAAACAGAACGGCTGATAATGGAGTGTCCAATATTAAGTTCAGCAATATTAGGGATGGCAACAATGGGTAGTATGTTCTGGTAATTTAATCCATGACCTGCATTTACAATCAGGTTGTTGCGGTGGGCAACGAGGGACATTTTTTCGATTTTATCTAATTCTACTTGCCATGCCATTTCACTTTCTCCATGATCAAAAGCATTACAATAGGTTCCTGTGTGAAACTCCACCGCAGAAGCTCCCGTTTTTTTTGCGGCCTTGAGTTGATCCATTTCAGGGTCAATAAAAAGAGATACTTGAATGTTATGTCTTTTAAGAGAGAGAACCGCTCTTTCTAACTCTTTGGTTTTGGCGGCTACATTTAAACCACCTTCGGTGGTGAGTTCTTCTCTGCTTTCGGGGACAATGGTGACAATATCAGGGCATACATCAATGGCAAATTGAATCATGTCTTCTGTAGCAGCCATCTCTAGGTTGAGTCGAGTGGAAACTGTTTGTCGAAGGAGCTTAACATCTCTTTCTTGAATATGCCTTCTATCTTCTCGTAAATGGACGGTGATGCCTTCGGCTCCTGCGAGTTCTGCTAAAACAGCTCCTGCAATGGGGTCTGGTTCTCTTCCTTTTCTCGCTTCCCTAAGGGTAGCGATGTGATCGATATTAACGCTTAATTTAGCCATGAAGTTCTCCCAGAAATAAATACTACAGTGATCAATTTATGTCGGACAATTTAACTATTTCAATGCCCTTCTTGCTTAAATTATTTTCTTTGAAAAAAGTTTTTACCGTGTGAAAGTTCTTTTTAGAATAGGGTAAAACAAGAACAGCCTCACCATACCTTTGGGCGGACTTTGCTTTTTTATTTAAGAGTTCTGTTAAATGACGTTTGTCGGTTATTTTACTTTGATAGCAAGGAGCAGAGAGTTCCCAACAGGTTTGCCGAGATAGGCTTCTTCGAGAACCAGTAAGATCTAAAAAATAAAGTTGGTGGTCTTGCGTGTAAGAGATGACCCAAGTGAGGAGCTGTTTGTTTTCAATCGCTCGACTCCCTATTTTAGTAGCAAAACCAGAAAGGTGCGAAAACTTTTCAATTTTCTCCTTTAATAGATCATGAATTTTGGACTGGGAATGGTGAATGAGAAGAGTGCCCTTCCCTGGATTATGATAGGGGTATTCAAAGGGTTCCATGGGTAAGAAGGAGAAATACTCATTGTTGGGAGTGAAAGAGGAGAGTTGTTTGGCATATCGAAATG
This sequence comes from uncultured Bifidobacteriales bacterium, assembly GCA_964557725.1. Classification (GTDB taxonomy): domain Bacteria; phylum Fibrobacterota; class Fibrobacteria; order UBA11236; family JADFYW01; genus CAZLBO01. Next base: position 3,811 of record CAZLBO010000009.1, read on the forward strand.
TGGAGCGAATAATAAAGGTTTTTTTCCACTTGGTGAAAGTGAGCGTGCTAAACTCTTTGGAGCCGATAGAGTCTTTCAGTATCCAAACTAAAGCTAATTGGGCGCTTCCTTTTTTATAGCTTTTTCCATATCTAAACAATAACTGAAGGCTGTCAGAACCTTTTTTTACAGAAAATATAATTTTAGGTGTTTTTGATTTAACTGTGATTCCTCTTACTTGGGAGAGCCTAAGGTGTTTGGCTATTTGATTGAGTGTGAGCGAATATTGAGCGAGAGGGATGCCTTTGGAGAGGTAGACCTTCCAAAAAGATTCTGATTTTTTACTGATGATGGTTGTATCTAAGGAGTAATGGGTTAAAAAGCTGTCAATTAATGCGTCTTTCCAGTGAAGTATTGGTTTTTCTGGTGTTTTAGAAGTGAGAGTAGGGAGGGCCTGTGAGTCTTTGGGAAGAATGGCTTTTGGCAGAGTATCTGTTTGTTTTTGGGTTTTTGAATTTAATCCCTTAAATTGCTTAAGGATTCCTGTTTTATTAAATTGAGAGATTAAATGAGGAACTACTTTTGCTGTAGCTACTATGGCGACCACAAGAAGAGAGAAGATAAGAAGTCGTTTAATCCAGATCATAGTCTCCCAAATTAAACTTCCTGTAAGGGAAGGTCAAGATTTAACACCTGACCTTTAACTTTAGTCTTAAATAGACTTTGTTTTAAAAACGTCCCATTTTGCCAATAGACTCTCCTTTAAGAGTCTTCACTTTAACAATCAAAATTCCTTTGGAAAAGGTGGAGAGCTTTTGGAGGGAATAAACCTGTTTTCCACGACCTGAGAAGTTATTGAGTAGCTTGCCCGAAAGGGTGTAAACTTTAATAATGTGCTCCCCTTTTTCGGCAATATTTAATGATTGAGCGCTAAAAGCGACTTTGGATAAAAAGTTACTTTTGCCTGCAATAGAAACCGCATTACACTGGGGGCCTTTGTATTCAAAGCGAACAATCCCTGGATTTCTGATAGCTGCAGGAACTTTAGCATAACTTGTTCCGTAATTTAAGATGTATAGGGCTCCGTCTGGGCCTAAGTGAAAATCCAAAGGGGCATGAGGGTTAAATTGACTAAAAATAGTATCTACACGAGTAACAGCAGAAGCATCTGTGTTTAAGCTTAAAGCTAATATCCAATGTTCTATTAAGTCAGTTACAAACCACTTTCCATCAAAATGGGGAGGCATCTTAAGAGCTGATTTTAAAGTAGGATCGTATCTGTAAATTGGCCCTGTAATTGCCCCAATTTGATCTCCTTTAGGAGTTCCATAAACATGGAGAGGGAGGGAGGCGGGGGGGAGGTTTTTGACACCTGTGTTAAAGGGGGAGTTGTTGATGGGGTTTAAAGGATCCACAGTATGTCCCCCTGTGGTGATATTGTTACCCGTAAAATAAGGGTAACCTGCAAAGACGGGGTGGCGAACTAAATTAAACTCTTCAGTGTAATTGTCTCCGCCTTGATTGGCTGCATTAGGGTCTTTAACCTTCCAAGGACCAATCTCACCCCAACTAACTAAGTTAGAGGTAGGGTCTGCATCCACTGAAAAGTTACTGCGGTGGCCTTTCGTAAAAATTTCAGGTAAGACCTTGGCTGGATTTCGGTATTCTGCAGCAAGAGTTGTATTGCCTTTTTGTTCAAAATATTTAGCCCAATATTCTCCAAAATTATCTGTGGGGATGGTGTAGCCACTGGGCTTACTTGCATCGGGTTTGATGCGCAAAATACTGCCCCGCATATTAGCTGTGCCAGAGGCACCCCATTCATCACTGGTTTTTTTATTTGTTTGTGAAACATGAGAAAAGTTTTTTGCATCGTGATCAGGGCTGTCATTTCCTAAAACCACATAGAGATTACCTTGAGAGTCAAACTTCATTGGTCCACCTTGATGAGGCCCGCTACCGTTTAATGGGGCTTGGAAAAGGATTTTTTCGGAGGTGAGATCTAGCTTGTTCTGGTTGTCAATGACAAAACGAGAAAGAGCCATACGGTCTCCCCCTGCAGTAGTTGGGGCATACCAAAAGTAAATAAATTTATTGGTTTTAAAATTGGGGTCAAGAGCGATTCCTGTCAAACCTCGATCAGTTCCTGTTTTGGTGTTAACCGTTCCGATAACGCTGACAGTTTTTTGAACTCCATCATAAAACTTGAGTTTCCCATTTTTTTCTACAAAGTAAATGTTGACATGGGTGACGCTATCTCCTGACATTACAGCTGAGAAGTCCATTTGAATCGGTTGATTAATAGAATTATCCACTGCAATTCCACTTTTTGTGTAAAGAGGCTCCATTCCTGAGGTGGACGTTTTTAATTTTTGAACAAGGCTTACCATTTCAAAGTCATTGGTTGTAACATCTGTACAGCCAGGGTAACTAAATTGTTGCGAATAAGCGGTTATTCCCATAAAAAAAAGAACAAACATCTGTGTTTTAAAAAAAGTCATACGGTTTTCTCCTTGATATTGTCAAGCCCCTTTATTATTGAGGTATATAGATAGTATAGTTAGATTATGGAAATTTTCTAGTGAAAAGCGTCAATAGAAAAAGTATCGAGCTTGACAAATACCCTGTTGGCTGTTTTTTTACCTAATGATCATTAAATAATACTTTTTTAATAAGGTTAGAGTCAGACGAAGAAGTGACTTGCACTGGATTTATTTTGTACTATCTTAAGAGCTACATGACTACCTATGGTAGAGATAAGCATGAAAATTAAAGAAGGAAATAAGCATGAGAAATAAAATATTCAAAGTGGCATTAGTACTTATGAGTACGGGGTTACTTTATTCACAAACCTGTGAGCTCCCACCTGCTTCTGCTTGGTCTGCGGATACGTTGACAAATAAACTTGCCGCTTCTGTTGCTTTTGGGTTGACTCCAAAAGGGGATGCTTTTATTGCCGAAATGATAACGGGAAAAATTAAACTTTATAAAGCTGATACGAAAGAAACGATTGATTTGGGAAAGGTGGACGATGCGTTATATGTTGATGCAGGCGGTGTAATTGAGAATGGCCTTTTAGGAGTGACACCTGATCCCAATTATGAGACAAACAAATGGATTTATGCCTTATATTCTCGGAAAATGTCAGAGAAGAGCACCACCGATTGTCGAAAGCCAACAGTATATGATCATAAAATTTATCTTGTTCGGTTTTCTGTGATCGATAACAAATTAGCAAACCCTAAAACGCTATTTACTTTTCAGCGTTGGTCTACTAGTCACGCTGCAGGTGGCTTAACTTTTGATACGAAGGGTAACTTGTTTGTTTCTACAGGAGACGATTCTAATCCTTTTTCAACTAATGGAAAATATGGCCCAAGAGGGGCTCAAGAGGGATGTAAAGGCCGCCCAATCGAAGAGGTTGCAGGTGTAAATGCTCAACTATCGGCTTCAAATACGAATGATTTACGTGGTAAAATTCTTCGAATCCGTCCAATTGCTTTTGCGAACAGTTTAAACCCAGCTGAAGGCCCTGGTAGCACATATGATATTCCTGTAGGTAACTTGTATCCCGTAGGAACAGCTAAAACGAGACCTGAAATTTATACCATGGGTCATCGGAATCCTTATCGAATGAGAGTCGATTCTGTGACAGGGTGGGTAATGATTGGTGAAGTTGGTCCTGATGCAAGCGGAAAGCGAAATAATGAACCCCGTGGGCATGATGAATTTAACTTAGCAAAGGCGCCAGGCAACTTTGGCTGGCCATATGCTAATGCGAATAATCAAGCATATCGAGTACAGGATCTTAAGGAAGGGGATTATACTGTAGGAAATCATTTCGACTTACAAAACTTAAAAAATAAGCATCCTGATAATACAGGTTTAGTAGACTTACCTCCAGCTACCTCTGCATTAGGTTGGTACAATGCAGGAAATACCCAAACGGGTATTCAAAAGTCCTTTGGAAGCGGTGGGGAGTCTGCAATTGGTGGCCCTCGTTATTGGTATAACTCTATTGGAGTCGCTAGTCGGATGCCCGCTTATTTTCAAGGTAAATTTATTGTAGGAGACTGGGTTCGAAGAAAGTTGTGGGTTTTAGATGTTGACGCTACAGGTACCTTGAAAAAAGTGGAGAACTTTCGTCCAGATGGAAAAGGAGGCGCGATGCAAGAGCCGCATTCTCCTATTGATATGGATTTAGGCCCCGATGGTGTTTTGTATGTATTGTATACCGGTGGTAGAGGGTATAGTGGTTGGAAATCAGGCGGTAGTCTAGTGCGTTATGAATACACGGGTACTCAATATTCTGCGGCAAGTTGTGGAGATAAGATAGTGATTCCTGTTGCAATCTCAAAAAGAAACTCAGGGAAGTCTACGTTGACGAAATTATACGCTCAATTAGATAACCAGAGTATCACTCTTTCTGAAGGAGTTAAGCAAGTAAGAGCCTTTAACCTTAAAGGGGAAGAAGTCTATCATTCAGGTGATGTATCAAACCAGAATAAACTTAAACTTCCTAATTACATTAAAGGAATGGTTTACTTGAGGTTTATTAAATAGCGGATAAATCAGTTCTTTTTTTAGAATTCAAATTAAGTTAAAGGCCTTTTTAAGTTAAAAAAGGCCTTTAACTTAAAAACTATAAAGTCACTTGCACCTCTTAATTTTTCTGCTATCTTAGTTTAATAGTATTTAAAAGCTTATTTAGAGGATTTGATGATGAAAACAAACTTTTTAAAAAACATCTTGGCCATAGGGGTAATTCTTTTTGCCCAAGGGACTATCATTTTTGCACAAAATTGTGTGGAACCCTCTTCTTCTGATTGGAAGATGAGAAAAATAGTGGGTGGTTTAAAGCACGCTACTAATATGGATATTCTTCCTGATGGGAGGGTTTTCTTTTCAGAAATGTGGACAGGGGGAGTTCAGCTTTATACGCCAGGGCAAGGCTTAAAGAAATTAGGTCAGATAGAAGTTTATACTCGAAAAATGGAAAATGGTTTTTTAGGTGTGATTGCTGATTTGAATTACGATCAAACAAAATGGATCTATGCACTTTATTCTCGTGCGCTAGCAGACACTGCTAAATATAAAGCGGGAGACAAAGACATCACTCCCCATGAGCAAGTCCTTGTGCGTTATACAATTGCAAATGATACTTTAACGAACGAAAAAGAATTGCTGATTATACCAAGATATACTATTCGTCATGCAGCAGGTGGTTTAGAATTTAACCCTTTAACGGGTAATTTATACATCACAACAGGCGATGATTCATATCCAGGAAGTACTCAAAGTAAGTATGGGCCTCGTAGCGTTAAGGATAAGCATTCAGATGGCTTGAGAACATCGGGAAATACGAATGATGTACGGGGCAAAGTTTTGCGTATTAAACCTATTCCTTTTCCTGATACTCAAACCCCTGTTTTGGGAGTGGGAACCACTTATGAAATTCCCTCTGACAATTTATTCCCTGTAGGAATGGCAAAAACCCGTCCTGAAATTTATACCATGGGTCACAGAAATCCTTATCATTTTAAAATAGATCCTATTTCAAGATGGGGAATTATCGGAGAAGTTGGGCCTGATGGTGGCAATGACGATCCTAAGAGAGGGATTCGTGGGCATGATGAATATAACTTAGTAACTGGTGCAGGGAACTATGGATGGCCCTTTTTTACTGCGGATAGCTCTTACATTGCAATTACTGATGATCCTTATTCAGTAGGGCAGGTGTTTGATAAGAATAACCTTCAAAATTTATCAGTGAGAAATACGGGACTGAAAAACTTACCTCCTGTTATCGATCCCATTGCTTGGTACACAAAAGGTGGAGGACAAACAGGAGCATTAAATGGAATTTTTAACCGAATAAAAGACGGTGAGTCAGCTATGGCTGGGCCGATGTATCGTTATGATGCAAGTTTAAATTCAACGGTTAAATTTCCACCCTATTATCACGGGAAGTTTATTGTAGGGGAGTATGTACGAAGTCGTTTGTTTACTTTTGAGTTAAACGCGGAGAAAAAGATGCAGAAAATTGATTCGCTTCGCTCTGGTATACGTAATATTGATTTAGACTTTGGCCCTAAGGGTGAATTATACATATTGAGTTATGGTAGTAATGGGAGTTTGAATGCTTTAGAGTATACGGGAAAACAATATTCATTATCTGAATGTTCCTCTTTTGTGCCTCCAAAATTTGTCCCCTCTTCTATTGCTAAAAAGGGTATGACAAAATCCAACTTAACAAAATTATATGTTCAGTTGGGTAATCAGAGCATCTCTCTTCCTAAAGGAGTTAAGCAAGTAAAAGCTTATAACCTTAAAGGGGAAGAAGTTTACCTCTCTGGCAATGTATCTAATCAAAACAAAATGAGACTTCCTAAGAATATCAAAGGAATGGTTTATTTAAAGTTTATTAAAAAATAAAATAACCAAGTAATTGTTTACGATAGAGGCCTGTAGGAGATTAAAGCTCTTCTACAGGCCTTTTTTGTTTTAAGGGAAAATAAAGGCCACCCACTTTTTAAATGTTATTATTCCTTCTCATGGTAAATAATTGAGGTTAATAGGGATGAGCTTAAAGTGATAGCTGGAATAATAGGAGGCCCAACAGGGGTAGGCAAATCAGAGTTTGCGTACCGTTTAGCGGTTAAAAATGGGTTTGAGATTGTTTGTGTAGACTCTCGTCAAGTTTATAAGGGAATACCGATAGGAACCTCTTGTCCAGAGAGAGTTTGGCAAGAGAAGATCCCTCATCATTTTTGTGAGTTTCTGGGTTGGGATGAGAGTTATTCCCTTAAGGAATATCAAAAGGGAGTAATGGAATTACTCGAAAAAGAGACAGAAAAAAAGTTTTTACTGGTGGGGGGGACAGGGCTTTATTTACAGGCCTTGATGTTTCCTGCTTCTTTAGAGAGAGAAAAGGTATCGGATTCTGTCATTTTACAAGTACAGAAATTATTAGAAGAATTAGGGGCAGAGGGCATGCACAAGGAACTGCATCACCTTGATCCAAAAGTGGCAGATAAAATACATCCTAATGATATCTACCGTACAACGAAAGGAATGGAAAACTTTTTAATGACAGGTAAGAGTTACGCAGAATTTAAAATGGATTTAACCAAACGAGAAATTTTCAAAGAGGTTCCCATTATTTCCCTGACAAGTGAGCGGTCGCTTCTTTACGAGCGGATTAATCAAAGAACAGAAAAAATGTTAGAGCAAGGGTGGTTAAATGAAGTGCAGCAAATGTTGGATCAAGATAAAACCATGGGCTTGCCTGCCTTCAATACATTGGGGTACACAGAGTTGGCAGAAGTCCTTAATAAAAGAACGTCAATCAAAGAAGCGGTTACTGTTATTCAAAGAAAGACTCGAAATTATGCAAAGCGGCAAATTACTTTTTTTAAAAATAAATTTCCTGAGGCGATTCAGATAAATGTGGAAGATAAAGAGACTGTGAATCGTTTTATCGAATCTTTTTAAGGGGAAGGTCGTTTTACTTCGCCTTAAATTTTAACTGGTAATTTCCATTAAAGTATAAATAAATATCCATGTTAAATTGAGCTGTACGAGAATGATTGATAGGGATGTGAGGCCAGCGGTTACCTAATTGATTAAACACTTTATCGTAGTCTTTGCTATTTAAAACCCCCTCTTTGTATTTCTGAAATTGCCAAGAAGGCCAGTTGAAAAAGTCAGGAATAGTTTTGGCTATTTCTATTAAAACAGCAGGGGTTTCTGATTGTGAAAGGTAGGGGAGTTCCCTTGCGTATTTGTAATATTCACTTTGGGGGAGGGATCGAATGATATCTTCTATATCGTGAATGGGATGGGATTCATAAACCCATAACTCATAAAGTGCTGTGTCATTTTTATTGAAATGGATACGGAAGTTTGAATTGACTGTGTGTAAATAACATCTATCCGTTTCAATTTTGGGTGGGACTTGGCTACAGGTGGTGGGGAGCCAGTCATCGGAGTGGTTGACATATTTTTGAATATTAGAAATCAAAGTCAGGGGAGCTTTTACCTGTGGAGCTACTTCTTTTGAATCTTTAAAAACTAAATAAAACTTGTTTTTTATTAAGCCAGACCCCATCCAACCGGATTCATTACCATATCCCTTTAGTATCCATTGTTGCTCTAACCCTGGGTGCTGCTTGTTTAGCATTTTCTTTTGAGAAGGTAATAAGGGCGTTTCATGCCATTGGGCACCTGCACTAAAGAGCTTGGCAAAAGTTGAAAAATGGTGATCGGTAAAGGGCTTGGGTTGAGTAATGGTAACCTGAGTCATTTGTCCAGAGTCCCACTTAATTTGAATGGTTTGAGCTTTGTTTTTGAATTGGGTAGGGAATCCGACTGCTCCCTTTTTTCTCTCGCTTACTTTGTATCGAGAATTAAAAAAGGAAGTATCAGGAAAGGGTAAAGAAAAACTATACCCTAAAAAAAGAAAGAGTAAAAAGATGAGTTTGTTATTGATCACTCACCCTCTTTTTTCTCGCCTTCATTTTCACTTGGTTTTTCATCAGATTCAGTCGTTACTTCGGCAGATGCTTCGGTGGAGGAGGGAGTATTTTCTGTGGTTTCCTCAGAAGATTCCTCAATCACTTCTTCTTTGTCCAAAATTTCTACATCAGCTACCATGTCATTTCCCTTGAGTCGAATCACACGAACACCTTGAGTGTCTCGTCCTAAAGTACTAATAGCGTCCATATTCATTTTAATGATAATGCCTGCTTTAGTTAAGACCATTAACTCTTGGTCATCAGAAACAGCAGCAATGGCTACGGCTAACCCATTTTTTTCTGTGACTTTAATGTTGCGAACTCCCTTACCGCCTCTGCCTGTTAGTCGATATTCCGCAGGTTTAGTGCGTTTACCATATCCTTTTTCTGTGACGGTGAGAATGGTTAAATCCTCTCGAATCACCACCATGCCTATAACTCTATCGTTTTCAGCTAAGTTAATGCCCCGTACACCTTTGGTTCCACGACCCATCTGTCTGAATTTAGACATAGAGAAGCGGATGGCTTGACCGTTTCGAGAACCAATCATAACGTCTTGCTCGTTAGTGGCTAAGGCCACGCGAATAAGGTTATCTCCCTCTAATAAGTTAATGGCATTTACTCCATTTGCTCTGGGGCGTGAGAAGTCTTCTAGAGACATTTTGTTAATGGTTCCGTTGGCTGTGGCAAAAACAAGGAAGGAATCAGGATCGTCAAAAGACTTAATTGGGACGAAGGCTTTGACCTTTTCCCCTGGCTGAAGCTGAATTAAATTGATGAGAGGGCGACCCTTAGAGGTTCTTCCTGCTTCAGGAATTTCATAAACTCGTAACCAGTGAATACGCCCTAAATCAGTAAAGACTAACACATAACTATGAGCCCATCCAATAAAGAGATGCTCAACAAAATCTTCTTCTTTTACAGTGGCACCTGTAATACCTCGACCTCCTCGGCCTTGGGCACGGTAGGTATCGGTTCCGACTCGTTTAATATAGCCTGCATGGGATACCGTGATAACCATGGGTTCATCAGGAATAAGATCTAGGTGGGTGACATCGTCTCTTGCATCTTCAATGCTTGTGCGACGCTCATCGCGATGTTTAGCACAAATTTATTGAAGTTCGTCAGAAATAATTTTCATGCGACGATCTTTATCGGCGAGGATATCTTTAAGATCTGTGATCTTTTCTTTTAATTCTTGATATTCTTTTTCAATTTTATCAATTTCTAAACCAGTTAAGGCACGGAGACGCATATCGACAATGGCTTGGGCCTGTTTGTCAGAAAGAGAAAAAGTCGATTGTAATTCAGCCTTGGCTTGATCGACACTAGAGGAACCACGGATGATCTTGATGACTTGATCCAAATTGTCAATAGCAATGCGGTAGCCTTCGAGTATATGAGCCCTTTCTTCAGCTTTATTGAGTTCAAACTGTGTCCTTCGAACAACAATTTCATGACGGTGTTTGATGTAATGTTCAATGAGTTCTTTGAGTTTGAGAACTTTGGGACGACCATCCACCAAGGCAAGGTTGTTGATAGAAAAGGTATTTTGTAATTGAGTATATTTATGTAATTGGTTGAGAATGACATCGGGAAAGGCATCCTTTTTAAGCTCAATAATCACACGCATTCCTGTACGATCCGATTCATCACGAATATCAGAAATCCCTTCGATTACTTTGTTGCGAACTAATTGGGCAATCTTTTCAATCATGCTGGCTTTGTTTACTTGATAAGGAATTTCAGTAATGAGTATACGTTGTCGTCCTTTAGCTGTTTCGGTAAATTCAGATCTTCCTCTAACAATCACCTTTCCTTTTCCTGTAAGGTAAGCTTGTTGAAAACCTGCACGGCCGTGGATAATTCCTCCCGTAGGAAAATCAGGGCCGGAAACAATTTCTAATAAATCTTCATCAGGGAGTTCAGGGTTAACAATCACTGCTTGACAAGCGGAGATAATTTCTCGAAGGTTATGGGGAGGGAGGCTTGTTGCCATACCTACGGCAATGCCTGTGGTGCCATTAACTAATAAGTTAGGAAAGGCTGCGGGTAATACAGAAGGTTCAGAAAGAGAATCGTCATAATTGGGACGGTAATCAACGGTTCCTTTGTCTAGATCCTCTAACATTAATTCAGAAAACTTTTCCATACGAGCTTCTGTGTAACGCATGGCAGCGGGGGAATCTCCATCTACGGAACCAAAGTTCCCCTGACCTTTAACTAAACGATAACGAAGAGAAAAGTCTTGTGCCATTCGGACAAGTGTATTGTAAACCGCACTATCTCCATGGGGATGGTACTTACCGATAACATCACCGACAATACGAGCCGATTTTTTATAGGGCTTTCCTGGCCATAAACTTAAATTTTCCATGCCATACAAAACCCGTCGATGTACAGGTTTAAGTCCATCTCTCACATCAGGCAAAGCCCGAGAGACAATTACAGACATAGCATAAGTCACATAGGACTTTTTCATTTCATCTTCGATGAGAGTCGAGAGTATATTCTCGCTTCCAATATCGGTTGAATTAATGGGTTCTAATGGTTCTTTAGGTTCGTCAGTCATACAATTCCTTTTAAATTAAGCGGGAGCGTTTAGTTCCTCTTGTAAGCTTTTTAGGCGTTTTAATTCGGGTATATTGGTTTGGTCAATTTGTAGAGGTGTAATAGTGATGTATTCATTTAATAACTCTAAGTCATCGGATTGATCAGAAAATTGTTCTTTGTGCTTGTATCCATCTAACCAGAACTCAGAACTCTTTCGGGGAGTAATAAATTCTTGGTAGTGATCTTTAAACATAGCCTGACTCATAGAGCAAAGTTTGACTCCCTTTTCTTCTCCAATATGAGAATGGGGAAAGTTGATGTTCCAAAAACTACCAGGGGACATGGACATGATTGATTTTTTTTCTAATAGTTTACAAAACCACAAAGCTGCTAATTCTGCTCGAATGGGGTTATTGTCCCAAACAGAGAGAGCGACGGAGGGGATTCCCCAAGTGGCTCCTTCACGGGCTCCTGCCACGGTGCCTGAATAGAGGGCGCTTAATCCTGCATTTTCACCTGGATTAATTCCCGAAACCACAAGATCAAATTTTTGTTCTTTGTATAAATGACAAACACTAAACTTTATACAATCAGAAGGAGTTCCCATCACACTGTATGCTTCAAAATCGAATTGAGATAAGGGAGCATAAGTTAGGGAATTATAGATGGAGATGGCTTGTCCAATTCCACTTTGTTCCTTAAAAGGCGCAACCATAACGACTTCATGATCAATCTTTAAGGCTTTGCATAAAATTTCGAGAAAAGGACTCTGAAAGCCATCGTCATTGGTGACTAAAATTTTCATAGATTCTTAGTGTTTTGGAGGGGGTTAAACTTCAATTTTAAAGTGGGTAAGTTAATGTTTGATACTCTTTTAAACCCTTAAATTTCATTATGTAAAAGGTAGCTAATTTAGACGATTTTACAAGCATTAGGCTTGATAATAAGTACCCTAAAAAAAGGGCGAAGAGTGTTTATAGCCCTTAAAAAAAAACAAACGATTTGGGTGGTCAATCAAGGGAGTGTCAATTATTTTTATCCTCTAAAATATCACAATTAAGGATTCATTTTGAATTTAAGAACTCCCAAAGGAACACGCGATTTTTATCCAGAAGAAATGCGGGTTCAAAATTATATTTTTTCTATTTGGAAAGAAATATGCTTGTTGTACGGCTATGAAGAATATGAATCTCCCAGCTTTGAACACCTTGAGCTTTATACTCAGAAATCAGGAGATGAAATAGTCTCCCAGCTCTATAATTTCGAAGACAAAGGGGGGCGAGCTTTGGCTTTGAGACCAGAAATGACCCCTTCATTAGCTCGAATGGTTAATCAAAAAGGGCCGAGCTTAAAGATGCCTATTCGCTGGTTTTCCCTGCCACGGTTAAATCGGTATGAACGAGCACAAAAGGGACGTTTAAGAGAGTTTTTTCAATTAAATATGGACATTATTGGTTGTGAAAGTCTGATGGCGGAAATGGATTTGATTTCTGCGATTGTCGAAATGTTAAAAAAGTTTAAGCTTAAAAAAGAAGATTTTGTCGTGGGAATTTCTTCTCGGAAGTTACTGACTCAATACCTTGAATATAAGGGGCTGAATGCTACGGAAGCACAAGCGGTATACGCTGCTTTAGATAAATGGGGAAAGGTTTCTGAGGAGGCCTTTTTAGAGATGTTACCAACCTCATTAAAAACTGATGCTTCTTTTTATGAAGCCTTTATCAAATTATCGGGAGAAGAAACCCTACAGAAATTTGCAGAGATACCTGAATTAGAAGCGCCTGTCACAGAGTTAAAAGCTCTTTTTCAGAGTCTAAAAGAATTGGGTTATGAAGATTATATCCGTTTCGACCCTTTTATTGTGCGCGGTTTGGCCTATTACACAGGAGTTGTTTTTGAAGTCTTTGATCGAGGCAAACAATTTAGAGCCATTGCAGGAGGAGGCCGTTACGATAACCTAATGGAAAACTTAGGTGGAAAGCCAATGACAGGTGTGGGCTTTGGCATTGGGGACGTGGTTCTCTATGAAATTTTAAAGGACAAAAAGTTACTTCCAACCTTCAAGGGGAGACTTGACTACTATATCGCGTCCTTTTCTGAACCCTCTAAAGAGCTCGTGTCTCTTGCTCAAATACTGAGAAGCCGTGGCAAAAAGGTGGTTTTTCCCTTAGAAAAAACAAAACTAAAGAAGCAAATGGCCCGAGCAAATGACTTAGGAGCGGAGTATGTCCTATTTTTCGGCTCAGAAAAAGCGGGATTGGAACAGTTTGAAGTAAAACGATTAGAGGATGGAGAACAATTTATCAGGGGGCTTGAAGAGCTTTAAACGAGAATTTAGGGCTCAAAGTGCTTAAATTTGCTGAATTTCGTCCCTGTCCCCATTTGGTGCCAGGGACACTTGGTGCCAGGGACAGCTTGTCCCTGGCACCAAGTGTTTGATTTATACAATTTGCCCTGACTTTTTTTACATTAGCCCTGCAAAAAGAGAGAAGAACTATGAGTAAAACACCTGACCAAAATTCTTACGAAGACAGGCAAGATCACATTCCTGATCTTAAAATGCCTAATATTGAAACATGGGTTTTTCAGTATCCGGGGAGAAATACGGAATTAACCATTACTATTCCTGAGTTTACTTGCATCTGCCCTAAAACGGGTTTGCCCGATTTTGCCACTCTTACTATTCGATACATTCCTAAAAAGGAGTGCTTGGAGTTGAAAAGTTTGAAGGAGTATATATTATTTTATCGTACTCTCGGTATTTTCCATGAGCACGTGGTCAATAAAATGCTAGATGACTGTGTGACAGCCTGTGATCCACAAAGTATGGAAGTTTCAGGGGTGTTTAATTCTCGTGGGGGAATTCAGACCACAGCTTCTGCTCAATATAAATGTTCTTAAAAAAACTGTTGTATGTAAAATTTATGTATTCAAACATTTAAAAAAAAAACTGTTGATACACTACACACATTAGTAATCACATTGTGTACAACATAGTTTAAGATACCATGAACAGTCTTGTCTCTCCATTGAATGGAATGTCGGGAATAGGGATGACATTGACCTCTAATTTTATGGTTCAGTTTCCCCAGTAGGGCAAGTTGCCAGTCAGGTGACCGTCTCCTGACCTCGTTAATTGCACACCTGAGTACTGGAATTAAATACACGCACCTGAGATGTATATCAACAGGTACAGGCAGCCTTGCCGTAGATGTCTATCAGTACCTACGCTCAAAGGTTACTCGACTGGCACAGATGCCTATCTTACCACTGAACCATGGCTCTGTATCTCAATGTCTATCGTCACTGGAGTGTTGTATTGCATGTCACGATGGTGTAGTGCGTACCTGTTTGGCCGGTTCAGCTCGGTAACGAATTATATATTTATCAGTTAAGCGTGTGTGTTCTTGCGTGGTTTGCGTCATTTCTCCAACCTGTCGTATGTGGCCTTGTGGAAGTGTTCATCATTAAAGAAATGGTGTGTTTTGTATCGGTGGCTGTAATGGAACATGTCATTAGGGTGTGGTTGTGGCAATGTAGACGTTGTATGATAACTTAAGTAAGGCAGTTGGTTGTCTATAAACCTGCAATTTGTGGTTTGTTTCTGCAGAATTGCGAGTCTTTTTGTTCACTGTCCGTTCTCGCTCTGGCAGGATTTCTTGCCTCAACAAGTGCTCTGCCAGAGTGCTGCATGGCCGTGTTCAGTCAGGCGTGTCCTTCCACTGCTCGTCCATGTGTGACGTAGATGAATTTGATATGGAAGCACGTGCTAGAATAGGTTGTTCTCTTTTGAAAATCTACAATTATGTATTTTGGTTGGCCATTTAACGCCAAGTTGAACACTTGCCAAATATTTGATTAAATAGCCAAGGTACTTTTATAGTGTTATGCTTTCAAATGAAGTAATATTTCAGGAAAAATATTGTTTTATAGTGTAATGAAATTTACATTCCTGTTATTATCATACTGTATGCAGTGTAATGGTATGACTATCAGTAATTATTATCTAAACTAGATAACACGCATCTCTATGAACAAATGATATGTGCTGGCGGAATGCCAATTTTTAGTTGCACTAAACATGTATATCACATTGCACATTTGTATATTGGAATTTGATACTACTGATTCTAAGAATCCGACTACAATCTCTTCAGA
>CAZLBO010000010.1:0-18662 GCA_964557725.1 uncultured Bifidobacteriales bacterium
GATACCTCCTTTAGTAGTGTCTGTTTCCCATAAATAATAAGCTCCAGCATCTTTTAAAAGTTTTGCCATATAACTTCGCCCCCCAGGAACATGCCAATTCCCCCCAAATAAACTGCCCGTAAATACCGTGGGGCGCTTGGCCACTTGTTTAACTTTTTTTGCCAAAGACAAATACTCTGCCTCTACTTGACTAAAATACTGTTCAGCTTCTTTTTCCTTATTATAAAAGGCAGCAAAAAACTTTATCCACTCCGCTCGCCCCAAAGCGGTTTCTTCCATATAAGCACTGACCATAATCACTTGAGTTCCCATTTCTTTCAATGCATTATGTGTGTCATATTCGGCACTCCCCACAGCATAAGTAAAAACAACTTGGGGGTTTAAGGCCAGCACTTTCTCCTTATTTATTTCCCTATTGGGGCGAACCTCTTCTAGAGCTCCCTTTTCTATTTGCTCTCTGATTTTTAAGTTATTAATGTGCTTAAAATTATCCACCGCCACAATAGAAGGAATAATGCCTAAGTTATCAAAATGAGAAAGAAAAGCAGAGGACAACACAATTACCTTATTCAAGGGAACCTTTAAGGCTTCTTCTTTTCTCTTTTGATTCTCCTTTGAGGAAGGAGATGTATCTAAACGATAAGATTTAACTTCCGTAGAGTTTCTATATAAATTCCGTACCGTTATCTTTTTATAAGCATCAAAATACTCCACCGAAAAGTTTTTTGCGTGACGAAGTTCCAGAAAACCTTTTGATTTCTCCTTACTCTCTTTCTCTTGAAAAAAGGGTTTATCCTTAGGCTCTTCTTCCTGACACCCCCCACTCAAAAAAGTAAGCATCAGTAAAAAAGAATAACCGAACATTTTTTTAATCATTATTTTATTCATCCAAGGAGTCAAGTACTAGTATATCATAGGGAAACAGATCCCCTTTTAGCGGTTCATTTAAAATATTACCGTCATAATCAAATTCTGTAAAATTTACCCCATTTGAATCCTTTGTGCACATATAAAAGAAGCTACTTAATTCATCGTAATCAAAACAAAAAGCCATTTGTAGATATTCAGAAAAAAGAGCGTATACTTCACTTGTTTCATAGTCCACATGTTTTATTTGAATATCTTTTTGGTTTTTATAAACCGTTACAAAATAATAGGATTCCCATTTTTTTACCATGCTCATAGGATCACCCCCTAAATCAGTATCTGTTACAATAGTTTGAGAAGACCCTTTTAATAAATCTATTTTTTGAATGCCTCCCCCATCCCCTAACTCTCCCCACTGGCCCTTACCTATGGATGAAACATATAAAACGACACTATCTGCAATTAGTTTCTGTCCGTTATAACTGTTTAAAGGAAACTCCCCTTCAATGGTATCAGAAAGGGGGTTAATGCTTACGATTTGAGAAGGCCCCGAAGGCAATCCTTGTTCGTTCTGTCGTCTTTGTAAAAGAACATATACCATTCCCCTAGCTAAACAGATGTCTACTGCATGGGGTGAGCGGGCGGCCACACCTGTATCGGGTTGATAAATATAAGGGGATAAATCAATGGACTTCAATACTTTACCCGTTATTAAATCAAACACCAATACTTCAGGAACATCCTCTAAAGAGATATATGCTTTGTTTTTATTATAAAAGGCGATACCACTGGGGTTTCCTCCTTCTCTCAAATGAGTTTTATACACCATCACATCTTTTGCTTCTGGAGTGACATTGAGGCGAATAAGATTATCGGCCCCTTTTTTTTCTAGAATATAAAGGGTTCCCTTATTCTTGTATAACTTTGAGAAGGGGTGTACTTTTAAGGACGATTTTCCAAAAGTAGTACTATCCATAAATTTAGATAATAGTTGCCCAGAGAGTGAGTCAGATTCTAAGACATAGATTTCACCCCAATCACTGAGGGGATTTAAAGGTTTTTTACTTTCTGATTTTTCATTTTTTGATTCATTGAAGCCACAGAAACTAATAAACAGCGATAGACTTAAAAATCCGGTGTATTTTAACATTTTTATTCCATTTGCTTTGTTTATCATCAAAGAGAAAGATAAAGTTAAAAAGGATTTCAGGCAACCTGGAATGACGAAGTTCTGCACTAGAGGATTCCAGACGAGCTGGAATGACGGGGTTCTGCACTAGAGGATTCCAGGCAGCCTGGAATGACGAAGTTCTGTACTAGAGGATTCCGCACCGTCATTCTGGCTGGACCAGAATCATTATTATATTTCGTGAAAAAATTACAGTGCGATGACTTTGCTGTGCTTGAGCACGTACACAACTCCGCCCTCTTTGCGCATTTTTATTTGGTTGCTGTAATTTCCGATGCTAATCACCACCCCAGGGTAGACTATACCCTTTACAATGACTTTTGACTGACTAATATCTGCCAGTTTTTGACCTATTAATTCTTTTCGCTCTTCTAGTTCCTTTAATTGCCTTTTTATTTTGGATTGCATGGTCACCAACTGCTTGAGCAAGCCCATTTCCTTAGGGGGCAAGGTTCTCTTTAGGCTTTTGATACGAATTAATTTATCTAAATGGGGATCAAGCTTTGCCTTATTCAACAGTAACTCTTTGATTTTTTTATCCGTATTTGACTTTTCATCCACTAAAACAAAATCCACTCCTACTTGAAGCTCTGTTCTTGTTCCCGATTCATTTCCTGCTGTTTCGCAGATGATCTCATTGCGTGCAGAAGCTATTCCTCCTACAATTCCAATCGTCTTGCCTCCTACCTCAATATTCCGTCGAGAATAAAGTCGGCTATTCATGGCTTCTCCCCCCACAAATAAACTCTTTCGACAACGCACCATTTGATTTCTCACAAAACCGATGCCCACCTCGCCTTCGGATTCAATCACGCCATCTCCGTTTCCCAAAAACCCTGCCTTAATAAGAACGTCGCCTTTTGATTTTATTTTGCAGTCTTCCAAGATTCCTAAAACCTCTAAATCACCTCCTGTATTGAGGTCAAAAGTGGCTTTTACATCCTTTTTTACGACCACTGTTTTAGGATGGTCAATGCTTCCTGTAGAAAAATCAACATCTCCTTCTACAACATAACATTCCGAAACTTCTACTAATTGATTGTGAATACGGGCGTTTCCGGAAATAGAAGCCAACAATAAATTAGCATCCCCAAGGGATATTTCTGTATTCTCTCCTTTGGGAAGTTTAATGTCTCGGCCATCTCGTGCAGGCAAAGAAATGCCCTCAAGATTATATCCATTATTCCCTAGCGTCGCCTCATGGTACCGAGCTAAATGTTGCCCGGGTTCCACAGGCTTAATTAAGCTCACACTTTTAAAGTCTGCACTGCCATCGGTATTAAGAGTGGGTTGTAACGACTGGTGAAAATCAATGAGGTGTTCGACCCAACCATCCTTTCCATTTTCGGCAGGAACCCCTTTACAAACAGCCACCACTACTTTTTCTTTCTTTTGATTACAGGTATTCAATGATTCAATAATCACCTTATCTTGAATTCCCTCTTTGATACCCATTTTTTTAATTACTTCTGCGACTCTTTCTTTTGTTAACACATTACCTGTAAAATGACTAGGGTACAATTCTGCCATAACATTCATTTTTTCACTATCTACCTTTGCGTAGATCTGCCCATCAAATTCAACAGGAATCACTTCTATATAATTATCAAGCAAAACAACAGCCCCTGTTCTATCTGCTGAAAATATTTTTCTCTCAGAATTAAACTGAATGCCTTCGCCCATCTTAATCGTCCGCAAAGCGTATTCTGTTCGAGAGAAGCCCTCTCCATAAACAGTCTGAAACTCTCCCTCGTCTCCCCCTTGTGCTTCTAAAATAACGGTTCCTGCATCAACCCTATCCACCATGCAAACATCTTCAATGTCATGGATATGGTACCTTTTTAACTCTTTGATTGAATTATATAAGCCTAAATTTGTCACCCCTTTAACGGAAAGAACACCCTCTAAGTTAATCCCTCCTTCTGGGGAGGTTCCCTCTGCAATAAGCACGTGATCTTGGGTTTTTTTATTTCGATTCCAATTAACCACCATAGAGTCGAGTACTTCTTCTTTTATCCCTATTTTAATTCCCTGATTAATCAGCTCTTTAGCAAGGACATTGCGTAAAATATCACTTTGGCTCGAAACCGTTGCAATTAAGCTTAAAAAGGCTTTTTGTTTATCTTCTGACACCGTAATGACAATTGTAGGGTAACTTGACAACTTTAAAGCCTTTTCTGTATTTTAAAATTTATTATTCCAGTTTTATCTTAACAGAAAAGCCACTTTGACTTCCAGTTTAAAAGCAAAAATCGTTATTCCTGGCAACTTGCCTCAACCCCTTTGGTATGCTGTTCCTGAGCATTTAAAAGAATTATGCTCCAGTGGAACCCTAGTGAAAGTGCCCATACAGTCAAGAACCGTGTATGGTCTTATCCTTGAAACAAAAAAAGAAGAGTTTCACTTTAAAACCAAAGACATCATAGAAGTTTTACCTGATCAACAACCCTTTTCCGATTATTACCTTGAAACCCTAAAATGGGTAGCAAATTATTACCACACCACTCTCTCCAAAGTTTTACAAGCCTCCCTTTCAAAACAAAGTTTAAACGCTTTGCTTCCCCTTAAAAGAAAAGTGAAACAAAAGGAACTAGGTAAATTTTTCGCACAGCCTAGCCCCCCTTTAACTAAGGATCAAACTCTAGCCGTCAATACCATAGAACCCTATATCACAAGCACTAAAAGTCAAGGGGAGTTCAAATCTTTTTTGCTTCATGGAGTCACAGGGAGTGGAAAAACTCTTGTATACATTCACCTTGTTAAAAAATGTTTAGAATTCAACAAGACGGTTCTTATTTTATTGCCAGAAATTTCATTAACCCCTCAAACCCTTTCGACCTTTCAGAATGCACTTGGAGAGCGAGTTTACACGGCTCATAGTAACTTGACCGCAGGGGATAGAAGAGCTTTATGGCAAGGGCTTGCACAAAATAAAATCCGTGTGGTTTTAGGGGTTCGTTCTGCTATTTTATTACCACTCGATAACATCGGCCTAATTATTGTTGATGAGGAACATGACACGGGTTATAAGCAATCGGACACCAACCCCAAATACAACGCAAGAGATGTGGCTCTTTTTAGAGGAAAGCTCAACCAATGTCCCGTGGTATTAGGTTCTGCAACCCCCTCCCTTGAAACCTATTACTCTGCCCTCCAAAAAAAACATACTCTCCTTGAAATGCCCCAACGTGCCACCCAAGCCCCTCTCCCTCAAATTCAACTCATCGATATGGGAGAGCAATTAGAGTTACAAGGGGATATTCCTCTTTCCATCCCCCTAAGAGAAGCTTTGAATGCGGCTCTCAAAAAAGGGGAACAGGCTATCTTGTTACTTAACCGAAGAGGTTTTGCAAAGGTTCGTTTAGACGCTTCGGGACAACCCATACAATGCCCTCGCTGTTCTGTACCCTTAATCCCTCATAAGCTCGAACGGCGTTTATTTTGCCACCATTGTGGTTTTTATAAAACTACTGAAGTGGGTTCTGACGAATCCAAAGAATACATAGACAAAGGCTGGGCAATTGAAAAGCTTGAAAGTTATTTAAATGATATCTACCCTCAATACACTATTATCCGATTAGACCGCGACAACACCTCCCGAAAAGGAAGCCTTGAAAAACTTTTAGCTGAGTTTGATTCGGGAAAAGCCCAAATTCTTATTGGCACCCAAATGATAGCCAAAGGGCATGATTTTAAAAAAGTCAATTTAGTGGGAGTGCTCGATTCAGATTCGGGTTTAGGGTTGCCCGACTTTAGAGCTCAAGAACGCTCCTTTCAATTATTAACCCAAGTGGCAGGCAGAGCGGGGCGCCACTCCGATAGGGGTCAAGTTTTTATTCAAACCTTCCAACCTCAAAACCCTGTGCTTAAATTAGCCCTTGAGAATAACTACCAACAATTTTACCACGATGAAATAAAAACACGCACAGAGCTTTTTTACCCTCCTTTTTCAAAGTTAATCAAAATAGAAATCACAGGAAAAGAAGAAGCCCAAGTATGGTCTGCTATTCAAAAATTTGCAAGCATCTTTACCCATTACGGCAAACAAATTGATTTAAAACGACTCGGCCCTGGTCAAGCAGCGATTCATAAAATCAATCATCTCTACAGATCCCAAGTCTTTGGCAAAAGTAAATCATCAAAGCAATTACAGTGGGCTTTGTCAGAAAGCCTTAAGCAATATTTTAAGCTAAACCTCAGAACAGTCAAACTTACTGTAGATATAGATCCTTTGTCGGTCATGTAGCTTCCTCCTATAAAATAGAGTTACAATAGGATAAAACCCTAGGCCTATTTCTTTGAAGCTTCCCTCCAAAAATAACCTCCTCCTCTTTACACTTTCCTTTGTCATTATGTTTGCCATAATTTTAGGGGAAAATATTTCTGAGTCCTTTTTATTGACTTATTACTCTTCTCGTGTTCTTTCCATCTTATTTATTATCAATGCCCTCACCCTTTTTTGTGTGGGAATCATTACCATGAGCTTTATCAATAAGGTTCATTTAATAAAATTATTTTCAACTGTAATCCTCTCTCTTTTAGGCGGCCTCTTCCTGCTTCGCTTAGGTATCTTCTTTACATGGAGCCCCACTTACCTCATTCTCTTTACTTTTGCTTACACAGGTAAAATTCTGCTCTTTTTAGCTTTTTGGGGGACGACCAGTCAACTATGCACCCCCAAAGAAGCCAAGAGCCTTTACCCTTTGATTGGAGCATGGGGGATTATGGGGGGATTATCCGCTAACCTTACCACAACCTTGCTCACCTCTTATTGGGGGCCAGGAAATCTATTTTATATCTGGTTGGCCTTGCTGGGCTTAACCCTCTTTTTTGTTTTAAAGTTACATCGTGCAAATCCTAAACATTTTTATCCGAGTGAAAAAAATACTTCTCGTTCTGACCCTTGGATTTCTCAAATCAAAAAGGATGTCACCTTTATTAGCCGAGAGCCCTTTTTAAAAACCATGGCCTTTCTCTACTTTCTCATTTTCTTTTTACTGATCAGCTTAGACTTCCATTTTTTTCTCAACCTCAAACAAACTTTGCTTCAACCCCTACTTAAAAGCTCTCTTGTTTCTCCTCCTTCAGGCATATATTTATCCGAAGAAATAAAAGGGGAACTCGGCAAAAGAATCTCCCATTTTTTGGGTTTGTTTCGAGGTATTGCCAGCCTCTTTACTTTATTCATTCAATTGTTTTTAGCCAGTCGAATCCTTAAACGATACGGTACCGCAAAGTCACTCTTTATCCTTCCCCTCATTTTTACTTTTATTTTTCTGCTTTGTTTTCTGCAAACCGCTTTTCAAATTCTCCCTCCACAAATCAATTTTTTACCCGTAGGGTTCAATGGAACTTTTTTTGCTTTACTTATGATGGGAACTTTTTTAAGACTGGGGCTTTTTGATTCTCTTTTTTCGCCTAACTTTCAAATATTTTTCATTTCTCTCCCCGCCTACATTCGAGGAAAGAGTAAACTTTTTTTAGAAGGCATCGCAAAGCCTTTAGCCATTCTTCTGGCAGGCGTCTCGGCATTAGCTGTAAGTCAATGGGTGATTATTCAACGGCCTCACCTGATATGGATTCATTTTTTACTTCTCCTGATTTTAAGCCTTATCCTTTGCCGTATTGCTTGGAAGTTACAATTTCAATACACTCAAAGTATCTCTGGTTTTTTAGGGGGGTACCGCGCTCAACAGATTGCACGAAATTTAAAGATGAGCGAACAAGTAATGGGTGATTCCCTCTACCCCTTTTTAACCCTTTACGCCTCCGATAAAGACCCAAGTATAAGGAGTTTATCCATTAAAACTCTCTCTACTCTAGGCGCAAGGAAGGAAGGTGAGAAAAGTTGCAACGTCCTCAAGGAGATTATTAATACTCCTCAACACCCCCATCGCTCAGAAGCCTTAATTGCTTTGGCCAAAACAGCTTCTCAAGAACCTAAGATAGAAGTTCTACATCATTGGCTTTCCTCTAAAAAAAGTGCCCATATACTGGCTAGCCTAGAGTGCCTGCGCTATTTACCCTTTGACATTTACTCTACTGCAAAACCTTTTTTAAAACACCCTCAGTTAGAGGTTCAACTAAAGGCTCTCTTTCTTTGTTGGAATTCAAAAGAAGTGACTGATAACCGAGAACCTACCGCTCAACTTATTTCCATGTCAAAAGACAAAAACAAACAAGAACTCTCTAAAATATTAAAAACAACAGGTGAGTTAGCAGATCCTTCTTTAGAAAAGTTTTACATTCAACTTTATTCCCAAATTTTAAAGTGCAATGAGAAGCCCCCTCTCGCTTTATACTTACATGGTCTCGCTCGATTTCCCACTCCTAAAACGCTACTTGAGGTATTGGATCAAATGATTACTTTGACTCCTTTTGAACGCCGAACTCTTTACCGTGACCTCTCCTCTCAACTCTACATACTTCAAAATAATTTTAAGGATCTATTACAAACTTGGAAGCCGACTCAAATTTACTTTTTTTTAGAATTCCTCTTTCACCAACAAACCCCTTTTCATTCTTCTCAATCCAACTTTCTCAATCAACTTCTTGATGTCAACTTCCACTTAGCTCAACAATATCAAAAAGATTGTTTTACCTTGAGTCTCCTCCACAACCCTGAGGCAGACCTCTTACTTTCTGCGATTAATGAAGGGCCTCTTTTAATGGCCCAAAAAAATGGTTCTCATCTTTTAGCTCTTAAAGACTCCTCCCAAAGTTTATTTTACATCACCCCCAAGCTTTTTTCGACGAGTCACTTTGAGCGTTCTGCGGCTTTAGAAGCCCTTGAAACTCATTTACCAGCTCCACTTTTCAAAAAATGGGCTGAAGTTTTTTCGCCTTCGTTCTCTGATAAAAATTCTCAAAATTCAACACTTTCTAAAGAAAGTAGGGGTTTAATCCATCAATGGGCTAATAATCAAGATTACCCTTGGGCAAAAGCTTGCGCCCTCTACTACTTATTTATTCACCATCATCAGCAAATTGAGGAAAATGAGTTAAAAAAGTTTTACAATAAAAGAGTTTAAAGGGTTACCCCTAAGGATATAAAGATGATTGCCGAAAAAGACCCCCTGACTCTTATGCAGGATCTCATCTTTTTAAAACAAAACCCTATTTTCCATGAGGTTCTTTCTGAAGAACTCAAAGAAGTTTCTGCGATTGCCTATGAAAGAAAATGGCAGCAAAATGAGCGAATCGTTACAGAGGGAGAACCTGGAACCTCTTTATTCTTAATCAAACAAGGTTCTGTCCGCATCACCAAACTTGTGAATCAAAAAGAAACCACTTTAGCCACTTTAAATACAGGATCGCTCTTTGGAGAGATGGTTCTTTTTGAAGACGCCCCTCGGTCTGCAAGTGCTTACGCTATAGAAAACTGTTTGTTACTCATTATTGAAAAAGAAGAACTTATCCGTGTCATTGAGCACTTCCCCGGCATAGCCATTCAACTCTTTAAAGTAATGGGAAGTCGATTGAGAACGGCAAATGAAAAAGTAAAAGAATTAACAGAACAATTAGAAAGCTCCCCATGACATTTAACTTAACCCTCAAAGCTCTCTTCCCCTTATTAGGACTCTTACTGTTTTCACTTTTCTCCTGCGCTCCTCCCCAAAAAATGACGGTAGTCATCAAAATGATGCCCGCACAAGAGGAACACTTCAAAAAAAATGTGATCGCTTCTTTTGAAAAAGAAAACAATGTTATAATAACTGTTAAATCCGTTAAACGCTTAAAAGACATCCCCCAACTAATTCATCAAAATAGCCCCATAGGCCCTGTGAGCCTCGTAAAAGTTCCTTTTGAAATGACTCGTAAGTTAGCCATGAAAAACAGTCTCCTTCCTCTCGACAAGCTCCTGACCCCCAAAGAGTTTGAAGAAGTTAAAAAAGAATATTTTTTAATGGATCTCACCAAAACAGAAGAACAATATTTTTACCTCCCCCGCAAGTTTGAAACCCGAATGCTTGTCTATATAAAATCACAAGTAAAAGACGCTGTTAAAAACTGGGAGCAATACCGAGAAGAAATTCAGGCGGCTCTCAAGCGACATAATCGGCACGGGCTACCCACCCACTACCTCTTGGAACCCAACCCCTCGGAGTGGGATTATTTTGATATTTTTGTGGTCGGCTTTTACTGGAAATCAAAAGTGATTCATGGTCGAAAAATTCCGCGTATTGGTCACCGTGGTAAAAAATATCAAGGAACAGCTCTTCGATTAATGGATAGGGCTTATCAATTTGGAGCTAAACGAGAAAATATTTTAGCCATGCAAGGGCAAGCAGTCACCGATGCTTTTACTTGGGAGGCCTTATATTATAATGAAAATATATACAACAAAAAAATGACTCAAGAGAAATGGTCAGGGTCGGATATATGGAAGGCTTTTGGCTCTGGCGATGTTTTTCTCTCTTTTATGACTCAAATTGATGCTTTTTTTATCCACGGTGCAGGCACCGATAAAATTCCTGGATTCTTAAAAGACCCTGAAGATATGGGCGTGGCTCTTATCCCCCAAGCGGTCTCACTAGAACTAGAAAATGGCGAACCTATGCGAGTGGGGACTCGTTCTATTACCACTGGGGGGTGGTGGTGGGGAATCCCTCAAACAGCTCCCTCTCCCACACTCTCTCTTAAACTTGCCCGACACATTACCAATGCACAAAATCAAATTGAGGGCTGCTCAGGGTTTGGAATGATTCCCGTTCGCAGAGATATTCTCTCTGAACTAGGTCTTTTATTTGGAGGGGGTTGGATTTCAGAAATATTTTCTGTTGCTTCGCGTCAACTTGTAGAAAACCAATACACTATCATTCCCCTTATTGAAGAGTTTCCTGCAATTAGTCGCAATTACATTGAAGCTTTTTATGAAATAAGTGTCAGGGGCAATGCAGGCCCTAACGGAAAGGTAAGTGAAAGGCATATTGAACGTGTGTTAACCAAACAATATGTCCCCCTTCAACAAGAAATTCTGGGTTCAAAATACCCCTACCGTATAGAAAGAGGTAACAAAAGACAACGAACCCCTAAAAGATTCAAAACTTTAAATAGTAAGTAGTCCCCACCTCAAGTTTTAATGGATTGATTATCCTCTTCTGTTTTATTGGTTTTTGAATAACCTTCTTCTTGTCGTTTATGATTAATCGCATTCTTTTGCATATACACATCAAAAATAGATTGAGAGTCCAAACCTGCCGTCAAAGCCAAGGACATCCAAAAATGAAGCTGATCAATAATCTCAACTTTAATGTTTTGCATATTTAAATGGTCTTTAGACCACCACTTCCACAACAACTCTTCTCTTAATTCTCGGCCTTCATCATCTAAAGCTTCTTGGTAATTTCCCAACCATCGATTAATCAATGTGTTAGGCCCTAAATTTCCACTTTGAGCTTCCTTTAAAAGGGTATCCATCGTGAGAACATTTCCCTCGTTATCTCGAATATCCTTTTTCTTAAAAATGGCGTCGTTAAGGTCTCGTTGCATACTGAGTAATTGATCTAATTTATCCATGGTTTCCTCTACTTTCTGTTTTTTGACAACGTAGAAATTTAGTAAATGCGTCGAAAATTAATTAGGAGAAAATAAACAGCTTACCGACAACTAGAACGATCCACATCCATGATCTTCCAGATTGTGGTGGAACCCGTGGTATCAACAACAATGCCTGCAGATTCCGTTTTAACAGAACATAAACCCGCAGCCACAGAATCGGCAAGATTAACTCGACCTGTTGTTGCCAAAGGAATGGTGTCTGTAATTTCTATTACACTATTTATCTGAAATTGAAAAGAGGGTCTTTTGGTAGAAAGCTTTTCTGTAAGTCTAAATAACCCTGAAGAATCCACCACAGCACTTACAGCTGTTCCGGGAATATAAGCATGTATTTCTTTAACCGAAAGCCCTGACTGTCTTACCACAATCCCTTTATAAACTTCAACATCCGAAACCGTCGCTATCACCGCTTGACTGGGGATAGAATCTGCCACTTTAAACTTTTTAAAGAACAAGACGTCATTCAAAGAGTCTTTACCCACCATCATATAATCCCCAGCAGGAACATCTGTAAAGGAAACCATCCCTTTGTCGTCACTCACCCCTTGTATTTCAGAAACATTGGAACCAGCTACCTTTGGCACATACCTAGAAGTGCGAACCGCGACCTTCATCCCGGGTCTAATACTTCCGTCTTTATTTTGAATATTAGCTAAAACACCCGATGGATAGATAGTTCCCTCTATAACAACCGCATCATTCGCGTCCCTAAAAACTTGAGAGAGATTTGCAACAGGAGTCACGGTATCAACCACAGTGCTCATTTTATTGACTTCTACAGAGTGAACCTTAAGTTCGCCACTACTTGCTTCCGCCAAAAAAGCCACCTTATCTTTAGAGAGAATGTCGCCCTCATTATTGACCTCTGTCCCCGCAAAAAAGAGTACATTTCCCCGTTTAACCTCTACAGTCACCACTTTAATTTCACATTGTTCAGTATCCGTTGAAGTCCCACGACAAGACTCCGTATCTGTACTTGTACCCACACAAGAGGATAGAAAAACCAAAGCACTCGCAAGAACCCAAGGGTTTTTAAAAAAAGAGGAGAACAGCTTCAAATACATTTTACTTTTTCTTTTTACTTTTAGGCTTACTTACAGGAAAGAGCTGTAAGTTAAGGTGATAAGCTCTATCGGGAGTGGGTTCTTCTGCCACTCGTTCTGCGAGCTTCTTTCTAAATTCACGAATCATCTTGATTAAATCTTCATAGACCTCTTGAGAGGCACTCATGGTGAGTGAACTGTAATAACGGTCTGCTTTTTTATAGGCGGTGATTCCCTCTACCCCTAATTTTGCCATCGCTAAGTGAAATTTAGGAATCAACAATGAATTGACTTCTCCCCCTGTTTTAATCGCATGGTCCATTATTTCGTAACCTCCATCAGGCTTCTTTCGAATCAAATCTAACTTGACTAATAATTCTAAAGATTGTTTTACCTTTCTCGGAGATTGAGGCGGAGAAATTTCTTTTCCTAAAGCATCGGGATTATCATTGTAATCAAAATAGGAGAGTATTTCACGAATCGCTACATTATACCAGTTTTTATAATACTCGTATTGATCTTTTTCTATCAAATTTGGGTTATGTTCCGACTTGAGATCCATTAATATCTCAAAATATTTGTCCTTGTCATTGAGTACTTTGGCTTGGTTAAAATACACCAGATATTTAAAATAATTGGCATCTTTCTCAGAAAGTTCCATGGCCTTCGCAAACTTAGGGATACTGTTATCCGTTAATTTATGAACACCTTCCATCACTCTTTTCAGATAATTAGGACCCGACATTTCAGCTCTCGCCAAAAAGGCACGATGAGAAAATCCCCTGATATTCTTTTTAGCCCAACTGTAATAGTCCTGTAAAAAGTTACGATAATTTGTGTATTCAAATATGGATTGCAACTCTACTTTTTCCTCTTACCATTAAACAAAATAAAAAGTTGAGCCTTACAGTATGGCCAACCCCAACATTCCCTCTTCTAAGATAACATTATTCCCAAAAAAACGTAGTGTATTTATTATAAATTTTAAATTTAAATTCCCTATAATTTTCACTTTTTGACAATTTAAAGCTATTTTTGTTCCATATTATACGCTATCGTCCTCAATTTACTAAAATAAAAAGCTCCTTAATTTACTGAAAATCGTTATCTTTAAATAAAATTTTGAGCAGACTCATCTATGAATAAAAAAATAACTTTCTCTCTTTCTTTGCTTCTCATTCTACTGGGATTATTTTGGCAATCGGGGTTTTCACAAAAAAATATTTCCTCAAAGCCTGCCAAAGCCTTGTCCCAACCAGCAAAAACAGTCGAGGTCTTAGACACCTTAATTAACGGCATAAAAAAAACAGTGGCGATTATCCCCATTGAAAAAGAAATTGACCCTGGGTTGGCCTTCTTTGTTAAAAGAGCCATTGCGAATGTAATGGATAGCGTCAAACCCGACTTTATCATTTTTAAAATCAATACCTTTGGGGGGCGACTAGATGCAGCCTTTGACATTGTAAATGAAATCACCTCTATTAAAAAATGCAGTACATATGCTTATGTTAAGCAAAAGGCCATTTCCGCAGGTGCCTTTATCGCTTTAGCCTGTAACAAATTAGTCATGGAAAAAGGAACAGAAATTGGAGACTGTGCCCCCATTTTACAAGGGGGAGACAAAGGAATTATTATGGCAGGAGAAAAAATTGAATCTCCTTTGCGCGCTCGCTTTCGCTCTCTAGCCGAAAAAAACAACTACCCTCTTTTATTAGCTCAAGCGATGGTGAGTATTAACCTACATATTGTGATGGCAGAAAAAGACGGAGAAGCTGTTTTTATGAAGGAACACCAATGGGTTGAGCTTGGTTCCGCAGAACAAAAAAAATATAAAAACAAAAGAACAGTGGTCTCCAAAGGGGAGCTCTTGACGATGACCAACACAGAAGCGCAAAGGTATCACTTTTCTCAAGGCTCTTTTGATGACATCGATGACTTTATCAAACATCAAACTTGGGATAAAGTTTTAGATGTTCAAACCAATTGGTCCGAAGAACTCGCTCGACTTCTGGGGAAATTTTCGCCTATTCTTATGCTCATTGGTTTTGGTGCCTTATACATGGAATTTAAAACCCCTGGTTTTGGTGTTTTTGGTATCACAGGTATTATTTGTTTAGCCATTGTCTTTGGAGGACAATTTTCTGCAGGCTTAGCGGATCACACAGAGCTTTTACTCCTGGTGGCAGGGGCAAGTTTAATTTTAGCAGAGATCTTTTTAATGCCTGGTACCTTAATCCTTGCTGGGCCAGGAGTCCTCCTGATTATTGTCTCGATGATTCTTTCCTTTCAGAGCTTTACCCTCCCCGATCCGTCCTTCCCCATTCAAAAAGAAATTTTTATCACAAACATCACTACTATTTTAGGACTCGCGGTGCTGGCTTTGGGAATCCCCTTTTTTAGTGCTAAGTTTTTGTTACCCAGGCTTTCCGGAAACTACAGCATAATAGCCAAGGAAACTCTTAAAGATTCTAAAGTAAGCTCTGTTGAAGCAGAACATCCTGAAATTACCACGGGTACTATGGGGATTACCAAAACTCAATTGAGACCCGTAGGGAAAATAATTATCCATAAAAATGTTTTTGAAGTTCAGGCCATCGCAGGCTTTATTGAAAAAGATTGCGAAGTCGTGATATGCCAAATCCATGGCAATCAAATTTTAGTGAAAGAAGTCCATCCCTCATGAATTACCTCATCCCTCTCTTCTTTCAACTCCTAGGTTTTGCGGTACTCATGTTGGAGGTGGTATCCCTTCTTTTGGGTTACTGACCTTAGTTTCTGTGGGGCTTTTGGGTTACTCATGGTTTTATATTGTGGAACATTTACCCCGTGAGATGCTAATGGTGTTTGGCTTAGCCGATTTAATCATGACGCCACTATGCATTGTCATTGGGTTTAAGCTTCTTAAAGCCTCTCCTATGACACTCAAAAGGTCTTTAAAAAAAGGCTCGGGATTAGAAGAAGAAGTACATCATTATTCAGAACTTATAGGCCAAACAGGCGTTGTCGAAACCCAACTCAAACCCTTGGGAAAAGCTTTATTCAACAATCAACTGATTGAAGTCACCAGCGATGGGGACATTATTGATAAAAACCAACAAATCACTGTCATTCGCACCTCAGGGATGCAAGTGATTGTTCAAGCCGTTGAAAAAAAAGATTTAAAAACATGAAAACACAATCAATCAAAGGAGACATATTATGCAAATAGGTATAATCGTCGCACTGGCAGTTCTTGCCCTCGTTCTTATTTTAATCATTGGTCAATTTATTAACTTATGGTTACAAGCCCTCTTTTCAAAAGTGGATATTTCGCTTTTTAGCCTTGTAGGCATGAAGATGAGAAAAATCCCCCCTCGTATTATTGTCGAGGGAAAAATCATGGGGGTTAAAGCTGGTATCCCCTTAGTTACCGCAGAATTAGAAGCTCACTTTATGGCAGGAGGCCATGTCTCCAGAGTCATTCAGGCTTTAGTCGCAGCAGATAAAGCAAATATTGAACTTAACTTTCAACGAGCAGCGGCTATTGATTTAGCAGGTCGTAATGTATTAGAAGCGGTTCAAATGTCTGTAAACCCCAAAGTAATTGAAACCCCTAAAATTGTAGCCATGGCCAAAGACGGTATTCAATTAAAGGCCATTGCCCGAGTGACTGTCCGTGCCAACCTCGATAAACTTGTGGGAGGAGCAGGAGAAGACACTATTATCGCCCGTGTGGGAGAAGGAATTGTCAGTACCATCGGTTCTTCTAGGGTGCATAAAGACGTTTTAGAAAACCCTGATACTATTTCAAAATCAGTTCTTGCCAAAGGGCTTGATGCAGGAACAGCATACGATATTCTTTCCATTGATATTGCCGATGTAGATGTGGGCAAAAATATTGGAGCCGATTTAGAAACAGACCGAGCCGAAGCGGACAAAAAAATTGCTCAAGCCAAAGCAGAAGAAAGAAGAGCCTTAGCTGTAGCTGCCGAACAAGAGATGACAGCTAGAGTCGAAGAGATGCGTGCCAAAGTAGTTGAAGCAGAAGCACAAATCCCTCAAGCTATGGCAGAAGCCTTCCGCAAAGGGAACATCGGAATTATGGATTATTATAATATGAAAAACATAATGGCTGATACGGAAATGCGCAAGAACATTGCGGATGACGATAAACCAAACAAAGATCACGATTAAAATGAATCGATATTATCTTATTGCCGCTGCAATTTGGGCTATTAGTTCCCTGATTACAGCGGCTAGAAAAAAGGCTGCTGCTAAAAAGCTAGCGGAACAGGAGAACCCTCCACCCAATCCACAGCAACCAAACCAACCACAAGCTACACGCCAACCCTTGCCTGTGGTTAAAAAGCCTAAGACATTTGGAAATAGCTTTCTCGAAAGTTTAGCAGGGGAGTTTGGAATTGACTTGGAGGCAATTAACGCTCCACAAAAAACGAATCCACAAACCCCTCAAGCCAACCAACCCGTTGCTTCAAAATCTAATCAAATAAGAAAACAGCAAGAAGGAATGTTACCAAAGGCTAAGGAGGAATCCCGTACGATGAGCGAAGCGATGTATCAAGAAAAACGCCCTGTTCAACATGCTTATGTAAAGCAACCTTTTGAAAAAAACACCTTTGCAGGAAACCCCCAAATAAAAAAACCTGTTGAAAAAGCCACAAAAAAAAGAGTCCAAAAAATTGTTCCTCCAGTTGAAAAACTCAAAGGAGAAAGGCTTAGTTTAAGAGAGATGCTTCACGATAAAGGGAGTCTTAGAAATGCGGTTATTCTTAAAACTATATTTGATAAGCCTTTAGCTCTCAAGCGCAGGGGTTCTTGATTACGATAAAGTAATTAGATGTTAAAGGAATCGCGTTAGTTGTAAACGGTATAAGGGAGAGAGATGTATACACCAATAAGATGGCAACAAAGGTTTCAAAATTTTGAAAAAGCAATCATTGTCTTTAAACGAAGGATAGCTGATTACAAAAAAAACAACCAAAATGAAGCCAATCAAATGTCATTGATTCAAGCATTTGAGGTGCTATTTGAGCTCTCTTGGAAAACCCTAAAAGATTATTTGGCGAATGAAGGGACAATTGCAAACAGCCCAAAAGAAGTTATTAGGCAATCCTTTCAATTTAACATCATCCACAATGGGGAACATTGGATGGAAGCTTTAGCAAAGAGAAACCTCACAACACATACTTATGATGAAAACACATTTAATGAGATACTAGCCTTTATTGATAAAGATTTTTCTCCCATTGTTAATGAACTTTATACCGAATTACAAAAAAAAACTAAATGAAATACGGCCTGTCCCCTAAACAATTAACAGAAATTGTAAAAATAGTTACTCAATACAAAGAAGTTGACAAGGCGATTCTATTTGGCTCCAGAGCTATGGGAAATTACAAAAAAGCCTCTGACGTAGATATTACGATTAAAGGCGCGAAGGCAGATTTCAGTCTTGCGGCCAAAATCAAAAGTGATTTAGAAGAAAACACTTATTCCCCTTATTTTTTTGACATTATTGCTTACAAAACCATTACGTCAAAAGAACTGAAAGAGCATATCCATACCTACGGAAAAACTCTTTTCAGTAAAATTGATACTTCAGATTAAAAACTAGCCTTACGCCATCATGTCCACTTGGCCACCTTTACCGCTTTCTTTGCTACCCGGCAAGTTTTCAAGTAATGCTAAGTCATTTTTAGCAATGTCCATTGATTTTTTTTGCAGGCTAAATTGCACTGATGTTTGTAATTGTGATGCGCTAGTCTGAGAGCTTGTGTTGACATCCATCGTCTACCTCCTTGTAGAAACTCCTAATCAGGTTATCGGCCAGAAAATCCAAATCTTTAATTTTATTTAAGATATCCTCTAAAAGCTTCTAAACTCTGGCTATCGCTGTCTATTCTCCAATTGGGTTCTCCTTCTCGTCGTTTGTCGAAGTTGAAATAGATAAAGGCTTCGATGCGTTTATCATTGGAAAAGTGATGTAGAAAACTCTTGAGCCA
>CAZLBO010000011.1:0-18440 GCA_964557725.1 uncultured Bifidobacteriales bacterium
CAAATGAGGAATAAGGCTCATGGGTTCCTTAAGCATCTGGCGTATTTCATGACGAGCAATCAGGAGTGAAGTTTTTATCATCTACTTATTTGCCTCCATGATGACCAATCAACTTGTGGTATAATTCTCTAAGAGAGCCTTTGGAAGGGATAACCGCACGAATGGAAAAGTCCTTTTCGCAAAGTACTTTTAAAATAGAAGGAATTTTTTGATGGAGTCGGACGCCTTGAAGCAAAGCTTCGGATGAACCTGAAGGAACACTCAAGGTAACATTAGATAATTCTGTAATCCATTGTAAGTCGTCTTCACTCACACTCCCCGCAAAAACAATTTGAACCCTATCCTCTGTATTATCCTCTCCACTATGGGTATAAAGCAAACGCCCTTTTTCCATGATTCCAAATTGAGTCACAAAGCTTTCTGCTTGTTCTAACTGATGAGTCGCAACCACCACTGTAGAGTTATGTTCCTCAACATAAGCCTTTAAAAAATCAATGGCGACTTCTTGGCTCAAAGGGTCTAGATGGCTAAAGGGTTCATCCCACAAAACAAACTGAGGTTGATGAATAATGCTTCTGATCAAATGAAGTTTCTGCCTATCCCCCAAAGAGAGTTTACCCGTGGGAAAATCCTTATCTTCTAAAGAAAATATATTCAATAATTCATTTATCCGCTGAGGCAGCCCATTCACTGCATATAATTTACCGAAAAATGTTAAATATTCATAAACACTTAATTTTCGATAGACACCGGGGTTTTCGATTAAAACACCTATAAGAGAAAGACGTTCTCTTGTGAGTGCTTCTCCCTCATACAATACACGCCCCGATAACAGCTTATAATAACCACTCATAGAACGCATCAAGGTAGTTTTACCTGCCCCATTCGCCCCGAGTAGCCCATAGATAGAACCTGATTCTATCTTTAATGAAACAGATTGCAGAGCATCTACTACCCCACCATTTACCTTAAACTGATAACAGGCCTTATCAATTTCTAGTGTAGGAATAACATAGCCTCCTTATTTACCCTGCCACAAACATAGTGCGAAGTAAAATATCGGGAACTTTAACCGATGAGTGGATATCCGAATAAGTATCGGACAAACCTTGTATATCATTTAATAATTCAAAATAATTAGAACTAATAGTCACGCCTTCTACTGGTTGCACTTTTTTTCCATTTTCTACCCAAAAGCCCTGCGCCCCTATGGATAGCTCACCTGAAATAGCGGAACACCCTGAGCCTCCCTCTAAATTAGTAACATAAAAACATTTGGAATGTTGAGAGAGTAAATCGTCTAATGATTCTTTACCCTTCGCAACCATCATGTTTGAAAAGCTAGTGCCTACCTGCCCACTATAGCCACGAGAGGCATGCCCTGTAGAAGAGCGGTTTTCCTTTTTTGCGGCTTCTAAATTATATAGGTATGTATTGAGTACTCCTGCCTCCACCACCTTTGTGGTTTGACTGAGTATGCCCTCTCCATCAAATAATTGAGAACCAGAAAACCCTTTTAAATGTGGTTCACAGGTTAAGTTAAAAAGGGGAGAGGCTATGGATGCCCCTTGCTTTCCCTCAAGTTTCGATTGATTCTTTTGTACCACCTCTGCATAGTAAGGGGCGGAATACATAGAGATAATTTGACCACTAACTCGATGGGATAAAACCACAGGGTACTTTCCACTTTGAATAGGTTTAGCCCCTAATAGTTCTACCGCCCGCTGTACAGCTGTTTGCGCCATGTACTTGGGTTCGAGCTCACTTAAGGCTGTGCCATTATTAAAGTAAACACCCATTTTACGACTTTCGCCTTTAACAGCCACCACTCCCAGACCTGCCCCTACGGAATTGGCACGCACAGAGTAATCTAACCCCAGTGAATTTCTGATCCATGACTTCCCCGAGCTTTTACTCATGCTTAAGTAAGGGATATTTTCTACCAATGTATTGGCTTCAAAAGCAGCACTTTCTAACTGAAGACCTAACTCCTTGAGTTGCCCCGCTTCAATATCTTTTATATTATCACTCCAAAGCCCTAAGTCTATTTTTGGTAGTTCTTCGGGTTTGGGTAATTCTACTTCTAAAGAGCCTGTTAGTTCTGTATGACCAATCGCATCTGTCACACATTGATCAATGGCTTCAGGAGAAAATTTTTCTGTAAAAGCATAGCCCGGTTTTCCGTCTACAAATAAGCGAATACCTATGCCACGACTACTGGATAACTCTGTATTTTTAATTTTCTTTTCAAATAAGTCTAGGCTTAAGCTCTCAGACTCCCCTGCTAATATATCGAAATGGGAGGCTCCCTTTTTCTTTGCCGATTCCCCCATGTAATCCAATGCTTCTATGGTATTCATTAATGTCCTCCTACCAATATGGTATCTACCTTTAAAGTCGGTTGCCCTACGGTGGTAGGAATACTCCCCGACCCAGCTCCGCACATTCCTGCGGCAAGTTCTAAATCTGCCCCTACCATTGAGATGCAAGGGAGGACTTCGTGTCCCTTTCCTATAAGAGCAGCTCCCCGTACAGGTTCAACAATTTTACCCTTGCGGATAATGTAACCTTCTTCCACAGCAAAATTAAACTCACCTGTGGCAGGGTTCACCGATCCCCCTCCCATTTTTTTGGCATAGAGTCCTTCTTCTACACTGCCTATCATGTCTTCAAAATTATCTTCACCCGCAGCGATGTATGTATTTCGCATTCGAGAAACAGGTGCGTATTTATAAGATTCTCTTCTCGCACTTCCCGTTACGGGGACTCCTAATTCTTTTGCTGCGACGACATCGGACATATATGATTTAAGAATACCCTTTTCAATTAAAGTAGTTTTTTGGGTAGGAGTTCCTTCATCATCTACATTGAGAGATCCCCATGCATTCTCAAGTGTTCCATCATCAATGGCGGTTACCTTTTCATGAGCAATTTTTTTGCCTAGCTTCCCTACAAAGGGAGAGGCCTTTCTTCTAATGGATTCTGTTTCGAGGGGATGCCCACAGGCTTCATGAAAAATAACCCCACCAAAACCATTTCCCATTATCACAGGCATTTTTTTGCCTTTGATATACCCAGCCGAAAGCATTTTTACCGCTCTATCTGCTGCCAAAGTTGCATAATTCTCTATGTTTAGGTTCTCTAAAAATTCAAACCCCTTCATTGCACCTGGTGCTTCGCTGGCAATAAAGATGTTCTCCCCTTTGCTAGCAGTGACATTTACACTTAGGCGGGATCTTGTCCGTGAGTCCGTCATTTTAAGACCAAGGCTATTTAGAATAGAAATATGACTCACCACATCGACTGCGGAGGCAGATACTTGCTGAATGGTATTGGAAACGGCTCTTGCGGCCACATCGGCTCGCTTTAAAAACTCTAGCTTCTTTCCTTGGCCTATCACCCTAGGGTCTTTAGTTATAGTATGGATGTTTTTAATCACCTTCCCTACTAAGGGAGCGGCCAAAACAGTACTTCCAGTACCTAAGTCTCCTCGACTCAGCGTTAAACTGTGTATCAGACCCAATAAATGAGCTTCTTCTTCTAAACTCGTGTAAGCGTATAAAACTTCTTTCCCATAAACGAGTCGAATGCCGATTCCATAATCGGTGCCCGCTTTTGCCGATTCTACCTTTCTATCTTTATAAGTCACCGAGGCATTGCGGGTTTCTTCTTCGAAGATTTCTACAAAATCCGCTTTTTTATCTAATCCAGCCTGAATAATGGTTTCGGCAAGGCTCTGTTTCATAGCTTATTTTCCTTTGTTTTGTAGCAAAATACATTATAATAATCTCATGGTGAGATACTTATTTTTAGTTTTATTCCTTTATTTTACTACAATAAGTAGTTACTCGAGTGCTCTTTCTGAGGTAGAGAAAGCCGTAGATCATTTTGCTCTCCCTGGTGCCGTAACCTATGTAAGTTCCGATTTTTTAAACCACCTCCATTTTGCAAATTTCTCTTACCCCACTCAATGTTTTATTGGTTACTCTTTGGGAGTGTCTTTAGCTTTGGCTAAAGAGGTGACGGATCATTATTACGATAAAGGAAGGTTTAGCCTTCCTGATCTTAGTTTGGGAGTCTTGGGTTCCACTCTGGCTCTTTTGATTTATTACCCTCTACACAAAAAGCAATTCTCTCCACAAACAAGCTTAAAGGTTTCTCTGTTTCGTGTTGAACTCACACAGAAGTTTTGAATTTTATTTATAGTGTACAAACAAAATCTGATTCTTCATAGCTTGAGAGTTTGAATTGAATTTTAAGAGGCCTGTTTCATGATTGTGACTACCAACCAAGGTACCACTGAGATTAAAGATATCAAATGATTTCTTTCGATTGGCATTACTTAAAGAAGTTCCATTAAAAAATCCAAGCCCTTGCTTAGGTTTATTCTGTATGCTAACCACAGGAAGGCTGCACCCTGCCCACTCGTAGACACCTAATTTTTTACTGGAGAGATAATAAAGTGCTCCGTCATAACCCAATTCCAAATCAAGAGTTTGCCCCTTGTGTGGCACAGGCATTTTTTCAATAGCAGTAACTTTTCCATCTGCATCAAGAGTAGCAATAGAAACACCAATCGCACCTGGAGTTACATCAGATATAAGCCATTTTCCATTGTAATAAGGTGGCAACTGTTTTCCCTTGCCGTCATAATTACCGTAATAATAAACAGGGCCAGCTATCGGAACACACCCACGATAACCCCTAAAATACTCATGGGAAATAGAAGAGGAGCCTTTATCAAAATACATAACAGGAGCAATAGGGGCAGGTAAAAGAATTTTTCCTGTATTTCTTGGCGAAAGGTTGAGTATGGGTTTGTTAACATCCCATGGTTCTCCCCCGTTAACTGTGACATCAACGGAACCTTGAGTACCATTATTATTTCCTTCTACAAAAGTCCAAGGTCTAAA
The DNA here is from genome assembly GCA_964557725.1 of uncultured Bifidobacteriales bacterium. Taxonomy (GTDB): domain Bacteria; phylum Fibrobacterota; class Fibrobacteria; order UBA11236; family JADFYW01; genus CAZLBO01. The sequence continues at coordinate 4,914 of CAZLBO010000011.1, forward strand.
CCCTTTATTATTTGCATGAATAAAAGGCCATCCAAAAAATGCAGGTCCTTTAGCTATATTAAATTCTTCATGTCCAGTAGGGCCTCTCTTACCTCCCCCTCTATTGGCTGGGCCACCTTCTCCTATAAGAAGCCAGTTTCTTTTTTTGTCGATTGATATTCTGTAGGGAACTCTATGCCCCATGGTATAAATTTCGCCTCGGGTAGAATCTGTTTGAGGAAAAAGGTTTCCATCGGGAATCGTATAAGTCCCGTTTTCCTGAGGAGTGATGCGAATAACCTTTCCTCGTAAATCATTTGTATTTGCAGTAGACCTTGAGGCATCTCGGGAGCAAGGAGAATTGTTTCCGCCATGTATAGAAACGGTGTTACAATTATCATCGGCACTGCCTGACCAATCAAGCGGAGCGTATTGACCGTAACCACCTGCGTGAGTGTCATCACCTGTCGCTAAATAAAGGTTTCCTGCAGGATCAAAAGTTATGGATCCACTCTGATGATCGAGATTATCCAACATATTAGTGATGAGTCTTTTTTCTGATCCGGGTAAGATGGCATTATTTTTATAAGTGAAGCGAGCGAGATGGGCAGGTGTTTTTTTATGTTGAACTTTGTGTTCGTCCGAAGTAATGAATTCCATGTAATAAACATATAGGTACCCATTCTGTTCAAAATTAGGGTCAAGAGCAATCCCGTTTAATCCAGCAGATTTTACGGTAGCCGGCTGCGAGATATTATAAACATTTAATTTGATTAAATCAGTCACGTTTGTGGTTATCGGGTCATAAACCTTTATCCAACCCAGTTTTTCTGCAAAAAATATTTTTCCATCTCGGGCGGGGGCGACTTCCATGATGTAATCAGTAGAGGTGTATAAAACACGTTGTTTAAAATCAGTGTCTTTAGGAGCCGCTTGGCCACACTCTTGTGACCACAAGGCTGTAAAGGAAAAAAACAAAAAACTCAAAAATACTCTTATTTGTCTCATATTGTCCTCTTATAGTATGGTAGTTTTTAATATAGCACCAACCATATGCCCTGTAAAGCCGTTACACTTATTTGACTGTATGTTCGGATCAATTTTAATTACAAAAAAAGTTATCAACGGATATAGCCACTTTTCACCTATAAAGCCTTGGAATATTCTGTTTTGAAGGCTTAAATGATGAATAACGACTAATAGAATACTTAAAACCACAAACCATTGCGCCACAATAATAGCTGGAAATAGATAACACCTAATTGCCATATAAAATGAGACAAGTATAAAACCTTAACTGAGTACTTTACATTTTCTTTTACTTTAACCTGCACGCAAGCCATAAATAATACACTCATCACACACCAAGTTTCAAAAAGATAAAGGGAGCCTGTACGCCCTGCAAAAAAGAAAAAGGTTATCAAAAGTGAGAGACCCAACAGTGGATAAATCATCCAGTTTAGTCTTAAAAGCTTAATCTGAAATTCTCTAAACATTAGGTATAAAAAATAGGGGCTGGTCATAAACAAAAAGCCAATTACATTTTCATAGAAAAATTTAACGGTAAACAAACCCCAATAGCTTGAGCCTGCGTAAAAAATACGCTCTAACATATCCCCCAGTTCTGGCGTGTTAATTTCTATTCCATAAAAAGCTGCATATAATCGCCAAAGAATAGTGGGAACAACAAAAAGAATTATCATTTGCATATACTTCCACAACAAACTTGGCTTAAAAAACAACAGCCAAACTATTGCAGGAACCACAACATTAAACTTCCCCAGAAGTAGCACTCCCATCAATAATGAAAGCATTCGGTATGGCCTCTCCCCATGCATTCTCATAACTACCGCAATGGAAAGGGTATTAAGCAACCAACCAAAATGATAAGAGTGCAACCATGTCAAGGTGAGAATAACAGGTGAAGAAAAAGCTATTAAAAACAGTATAAGCTTAATGTCTTTTGAATAGCCAAAACAAAGCACAATTTCACTTGTAAAGTAAAGTAATCCAAAAAGACATGCCACATTTAAAAGTAGCCAACCAAAGTAATGAACAAAGTGTTCCAAAACTAAATACTGCCCCCACTTCTGGTTAGCCATTCTACTTTTCGGGGCTATTTTCTGCGCAATTGCTTCCAATGTACTTGAAAATAATTTTGTCACTACAGCCGGAAAAGGCCTAGAGGAGCGAAGACTATGCTTATTATAATAAGTTGGAAAGCCAAGGGAAGAATACAAAAAAATGGGCGAATCAGGATTGTATTGTTGATAAACAAATCCTATTTTTTTGTTTTCTATATTTGCTTTGGGTAAGGTATAAACAAGTGGTATCAGTACCGAAACGATACTGACAAGAAGCACCAACTTTAAAATATAAAAACGTAACGTCCCCCAATCTTCTCTCTTAGGCATATTTGATAAGTCTAAAATAGGAAGTTGCATTACTTTTTACTTACCTCATAAAAGTATTCCGGAAAAACTGCATTCTCTCTCTTTTTCAAAAAATCCAATTGAACTTTAGCCCACTTCTGATAACCTAGGGGGTTAAAATGCATATCATTATTATAATAGTACTTCTCTTGCAAAGTCCCTTCTATTATTGATTTTAATCCTGCATGGGAATCCAAACATTTTGACTTCATTTTTTTACATACTTTTTGAATTTCTTTATGTGGCCTATCAGACCAGTTAGCTTCTGCCTTATCAAAAGGACTAAACTGCTTGTAATGGGGAACCGATGTCACAACCGTTTTAATTTTATTATTTCGACAGAGTATCAATAATTTTTCCACCATATTTAGAGTGTATTTTACTCTTAGTTCTGTTTTATTATCCCAACTCTTTTTACACCACTCCCACCTTACATATTGAGCGGTGTCTTTTGTCTTCTCATTAACATTTTTATGAATTTCTTTACTTTTAAAATGATGCCGAAAAAAATTATAGGTATAAGAATGTGTTAACAAAAAAAGTCGACATTTAAGCAACCAAGTTGATGTTTTTATACCCGAAGGTGTATCTACCATTAAGGAGGTATAAATGTTCCGAGGAGGGCATGCCCACGGGTTTCCATCATTGTCCAACACCAGTGTCTTTTCATATTTCCAATCATCAAAATCATCGGTCATATCAACATTAAAAACAATTAGATCGGGATTATATCTGATCAATTTATGCAAAGTCAGCAAATAAAATAAGGTGGGAGAGTAACTACTTGTTCCGGTATTTATGACCTCAAACTGCATCTTCCCCATTGCATTCAGTCCTTTTTCTACCAAACTTGGAACGGATCCATTCATTTCAACGGTTCCTTCTGTAAATGAATCTCCTACATAGAATATACGGTAAACTCCTTGGGGCTTCTTTACTTCGACATTGTACTTTTCTATCCAACCTTCATTATTATAAAAATGTTTATATTTGTTAGGAAACCTTGGATTCTCCTTCACAAATTCTTCATGAATTTTAGACTCCATTGGCTTCCAGGTATGATTCAAATAAAAGTCTGCACTGAGGTGTGAGCCTGCTTTGTTCACAAAAAACGACGTTACCCACTCAGATAGAACAAAAAGAGCGAGAAATAACCCTAAATTCACAAAAAACATTAAAAATATTTTTTTTCCCATATTCATTTAGTCTATCCCATATACCCAGACTAAACAAGCTCAATTTAGGATTAAGTTCGAGAGCAACACCGATTAAAACAAAAGCAAATCTATTCTAGCATTTTCTTAATTTCTTCTTGGATTAGAAACTCTCTCACTCGCTCATTTGATCGCTCAACAACCCACTTTCCTATTATAGCCAGAACAAAGTCCTCGTCTAAAAACAGCTCTTGGGATATTATTTTAGATCTGCAAATTACAGAAAGTTTTTTTTGCCTTAATTCTTCATCTCTTTTTTTAATTTTTTCTTTTTGAACGGATTCATCAAACATTTAACATTCCCTTTTGTTACTAACGCTTTTCGAACTTTTTTTATTTTTTTGCTTCGACAATTTATAGCAAACAAAAAATAAAGTCAAACAAAAAATTAATTTAATTTTTTTTCAATATACCCTTGAAATTTTGGATTTCGCTTTTTTTGCCTTTTTTATTTCCATTACTCTGTAGCCTCCTCCCCCTCATCACCCCGTGCCTCCATCCACCTCCTCCAACCCAAAAGCACCCGTAAACTCAAACCCTTTCATAAACAGGATTTTAACTTCTCATTAATTTTTGTAGGTTGATCTTTAACATTGACACATTTACATGAAGGAAAAAAATGGAATCAACATTTGTAATGGTAAAACCCAACGGCGTTGCCGGAGGCTTAATTGGCGAGATTATTGGACGGTATGAGAAATCACGACTAGCCGTATCCGCTATTCAGATAAAACACATGACCCAAGACGAAGCAGAAGGCTTTTACGCCGAACATAAAGAACGCCCGTTTTTTGGCGAACTCGTAGAATTTATGACCTCTGGACCCACTCTCTTATTAGTCCTTAAAGGCGAAAATGCTGTGGAAGCCGCGCGTACCCTAAATGGCGCCACCAACCCTGCCGATGCAGCACCAGGCACCATTCGCTATGATTTTGCTCCTGATATGGGTAAAAACATTGTGCACTCCTCTGACTCAGTCGAAAGTGCTCAAAGAGAAATTAGTTATTGGTTTTCTGAAAGCAATTCGCTCATTTCTTACCCTGCTCACTCCTCCATCGCTTAATTTTTAAGCCATTAGAGAGTGAAATACCTAATTTCTTATTATCAAAAAGAGAGAGAGAAGGTATGATTTTAAATTTCAAGGGAAACGCCCCCCAAATGGCAGACAACTGTTTTATTGCCGACAACGCAACTATTATAGGTGATGTCAAAATGGGGGACGATAGCTCCGTCTTTTTTAATTCCGTCGTGCGAGGAGACATCAATGGAATAGAAATTGGCGAACGTTCAAATATACAAGACAATTGCGTATTACATGTATCCAGTATTCTCAAAGTAAAAATAGGCAATGAAGTCAGTGTGGGACACTCTTGCAATATCCACGCCTGTACCTTAGGTGACAAAGTATTAGTCGGTATGGGAAGCATCATTATGGATGGAGTAGAAGTAGGAACCCAATGTATTATAGGAGCGGGAAGCCTCCTGCCTAAAGGAAAAAAATACCCTCCACAATCTTTAATTATCGGAACCCCTGCCAGGGCTATTCGTTTACTAACGGCTGATGAAATAGAATCACTCACCGCCCTTGCCCTTAAGTATGTGGGGGTAAAAAATGAATATCTCTGCCCTTCCCTATGAAGTTTCTTAAACTCTTTCTCTTCTTTTTATTCCTACTCTTAATTTTGATATGGATACTCAATGCCTATGTCAAAGTCCGTGCACAATCGTCTATTTATTTTAATATACAAGACATCCCCTCTGTCAATTTAATTGTGGTACCCGGTGCTAGTGTCTACCGCTCAGGCAAACTCTCGCCTATTTTAAATTCAAGAGTGGAAGCAAGTCTTGAATATTTTTTCTCTCGTGATTCCACCCCCCTTCTTTTTTCTGGTCATTCTACTTCTCAAGGTTATAATGAAGCACTCGCAATGGCTCAGTTTGCCAAGAAGCACCACGTCCCCGATTCCCAAACTAATCAGGACTCTCAAGGCTCCTCAACCTATCAGACACTACTTAATACTCGGTTGAATTATAATCCAAAAACAATACTCATTGTAAGTCAGGCTTATCATTTACCACGAGCACTCTACATTTCCCAAAGTTTAGGCATGAAGGCCTATGGTTTGGCCGCCGAAAGAAAACAAGAAGCACTTTATAAAAAGACCCCCTTGCGTGAAATACTCAGTCGTGTCAAAGATTTTATATGGGTCAATGTACTCAAGCTTTTTAGAAGTGAAAAATTATGATTCCTTCCTATTCTATCTCCTTTTTAATCAACCCTGTTTCCGGGGGAGGACTAGGAGCAACCGTCTATAAATATTTGCCCGAAATTATGGCCTCTTTTGGCTACCAACCCAAAGAGTGGACTGCCATTTTAACAGATAAAGATAAAATGGAAGAACAATCTTTACATCTACTCGAAACCTCTCAGAAAGTAATTGCCGTAGGAGGCGATGGAACAGTAGGCTTAATCTTAAGCCAACTCAGCCAAAAAAACTTTCCTGCTCAAATTGGGCTTATTCCCTTAGGAACAGGAAATGACCTCGGGCGCATCTTAGGGATTTATAAAATATTTAAACAAAGAGGCCTTATCGCCTGCATCAAGCGCTTGATTCGCTCTCAATCCACCGTCTTTGATTTATGGAATATTAATCAGACTCATACCCTAGCCGCTTATTTTAGCCTTGGATTAGATGCCGCCGTATTGCATGATTTTGACGTGGCCAGAAAAAACAATAAGATACCTAAAGGGGTCTTATTTAATCAATTGTATTATGCCATGGCCTTTTTTAAACGGAAAAAATTCCAAATAAAAGAAGACATTCGCTTATCCCTCAAAAGCAAAGAGCAAACCACAGAAGTTAAGCTCAAAGGTGCTACTTGTTGTATCATCGGCAATATCAACTCCTATGCTGGAGGGGCCAAAATCTTTCCGGAATCCCATTTTGATGACGGAAAACTAGATGTTTTAGTTTTCCGAAGCTTTTGGCAATTGTTTTTTGTCGGCATTGGCGGGAGGCTCGCTCCCTCTCTCTTTAAAAAGTACACGCGTAAATTAGAACTCTATCAAACGGAGCAGATTAGCATCACCCCTATTCAACAAGCTTATTGTCAATTAGATGGAGAAGATATGAAGGATTTATTTCCCAATCAAGAACTTAAACTCTCCTTAAGCCAAAAGATTAAGCTTCTCGATTTAAGAAAATCGCCCTTTGATTTTTTTTAAAAAATTTTGGATATAATTAACTAATTTTCTCTCAGTGAAAATAAAGGAACTCAATTTATGAAACGAACAAAAATCACAACATCTCCCTTTCTTACTCTTTTGTGCCTGTTATTGCTCAGTCAATGGGGACATGCAAAGCGTTCTCCCATTATCAAAGTAGAAAAAGTCACTATCTATCAAGAGCAAGTAGACTCCATGGTTACTATTTATCAAAGCCAAAGCCGTGCACAAAACAAAAAAGAACTTGCCCCTGCTAAAAAACAACAGTTAAAAAAGATGATTGCTGCCAGTATCGTAGGTAAAGAACTTCTTTTATTAGAAATTAAAGCAAAAAAAATTACGGTTTCTCCCAACACTGTCGATTCGGCTCTTGCCGTCTTTAAACAGCAATTAGGGAACCCCAACGCTTATCAAGCCATGCTCAAAAACATGGGAAGTAGTGAGGCCAAAATTAAACTGAAATTAAGAGAACAACTTTTAATGGAAAAGTTAGTGCAAAGTAAACTATCCAAAGTACAAAGACCCACCGATAAAGAGCTTAAGGCCGCTTATACAAAGCTAAAATCAAAGTTACCTAAAGATAAAAAGATGAGGGCGAGTCAAATTGTTTTAAAAGTTTCTAAAAAAGCCAGCAAAACACTTTTAACCGAGAAAACAAAAAAGTTGAATGATCTTCGAGCCAAACTCTCTAAAATTGAACATCTCGACCAATTAGTCCAAAGCTTTATGCAAGCGGCCTATCAGTTTTCTGAAACAGAACAAGCCAAAGTTGGCGGTGATATTGGGCAATTCTCAAAGGGAGACTTCTTTCCTGGCTTTGATAAGGCCATTAGTAAACTAAAAGTAGGGCAAATGTCCAAAGTCTTCCGTTCTGACATGGGGGTTCACCTCGTTTTGCTAATCGGAAAGAATGATGGTCAATATGAAAACTACAAAGCGTTGTTATTCCAAGAAGTTGTTTCCCAAAAAACACAAAAACAACAAAAAGACTTAAAGGCCTATATGCAGACTTTACTTAAAAAGTATAAAATTGCCTATTTAGACCCTTCTTACAAGGGTTTAGAGGGTTCAAACATGAATATGGGACCAATGAGAAAAAAATAATAAATTTAACAGGGTCAACGCTTGAAAATCAAAGGAGATTTTATAGCTTTGCACCCAGTTTTTGAAAGAAATTAAGGATGTTTAAATGTATTCTGTAATAGAAACAAGCGGATTTCAGCACAAGGTTACCTTAGGGGAAATCTTAAAGGTGCCAAAGTTAGATCAAGAAGCAGGAAGTGACCATACTTACTCAAATGTATTGCTACATACAAATGATACGGACTCTATCATCGGCACACCTCACATCGAAGGTTCAAATGTAGTCGTTGAAGTTTTATCTCACGGAAGAGCGGATAAAATTAGAGTCTTTAAAAAGAAAAGACGTAAGGGCTATCGCCGTACACAAGGCCATAGACAAGACTTTTCAGAAGTGATTGTTAAAGAAATAAACGTGAGCGACTCAAAAGAAGTCGTTGATGAGAAAGTGGTCCTCAGAGCCCGTTCAAGAGCAAAAGCCCTTAATGCGCTAAAACAAGACCAGGTCAAGAAAACAACACCCACACCTGAGGAGAAATAGGCAATGGCACATAAGAAAGGTTTAGGAAGTACTAAAAACGGTAGAGACTCCAATGCTCAGTACCTTGGTGTCAAAAAATTTGGTGGGGAAAAAGTTCGAGCGGGTAATATTATTATTCGTCAAAAAGGAACAAAATGGCACCCTGGCAATAATGTTGGCCTAGGAAAAGATTATACTATTTTTGCTTTGATTGATGGGGTCGTAAGATTCGAAAGAAAAGGTAAGAAAAAGTTAAAAGTAGGTGTTGAACCTGCCCTTGCTGTTGCCACTGCGTAACATTTTACCATAAATACAGTTAAAGAAGTGGCAGTACTTACTGCCATTTTTTATTATATGGTCATCTATGAAAATGCTTGCCCTTTGTTTTGTATTCCTCATTCTTTGGGGTTGTTCTTCTAAAGAACGAGGAAGTGGTTATGACTTCTTAAAAACGCCCTCTGACTTTAATATTTCAATCCCCGACTCCACCAAGCCACACCTCTTTCTTTTAAGCTGGCAAGCCCCTCGACAAAAAGACGGGTACTTAGGAAGCCATGTCTTTTTTGATACCGCTCAATGGGAAGAATTGAATATTCCCCAGAACTTTGGCAAAGCCCGTGGGCCTCATAAAGAGTTTCTAAAAGGCAAAGGAGAACGAGACTCCCTTCTCTTTTCACTAGACACCACCACTACTCAAAATTTTAAAGCAAAGGAAGCTATCAACGGAATCCCCTACTTTGTTATTTCATCAAAAGGTCATTTAGATAGTGCCGAATCTGTTTCCAAATTTGATTTTGCTTTAATCTCTCTCTATGATGGCGATAATGGACAGCCCATTTTTACCCCCCTTACTGTAGATGACCAGTTTAAACCTGAAAGTGTTAACTTAAAAGTAGACTTTACCGACACCCAAATTCAACTCTCTTGGGTTCGTCCCAAGGACGCCACGAGTTCCTTTTTTCCCTTTGCAGACTCAGGTAAAATAAGTGCCTACCATTTAACCCTTAAAAACCTAACTAACATCAACAGCACTCTTTATCATAAAATTAAAATAGACTCGGTCGCCTATACCCTTAATGGTAAAACAGCCTTAATTAAAGAGAAGGATTTTAAAAAAGCAAAAGAAGGCACTCTTACTTATAAAAATACGAAACAAACGACAGACAATGGCGACTCCCTTTTAGTCCCTTGGCTAAGTGCCCTGTTTCTCGATGGCTTTCCTAAACATCCCACACATGATTCAAACAAAGTCAAACTTGTTCTCTACGGATTATCTCCTAACAGCTCTTATAGCATTCAAATGTTTGCCGAAGACTCTAGCGGAAACATCGGAAAAAATGATGCAGAGCTCATTACGATTGTCACCACAGACACTACTCAGCCTACTAAGCCAACCGCTACTGTGGACAGCCAGTCCATCACAAAAAATCAATTCACCTTTAGCTGGCTTCCTAGCCAAGACACTCGCAAAGGGGATACAAAGCCAAATACAAACATCCTTGAGTACCGTATCATTCGCAGACAAACATCATCCACAGGGAAAATAGACACCCTCATCATTGTGGTAAATACCAAGGATATTTTATCCAAACCTAGTAAACAAGAACAATCCTTTTTTGAATTTAAAGACGGTCGATTTGAAGGTTCTTTTTTCTTTTTACCCCCAAGTACATTATACGATATTACTATTCAGGCCATTGATTCCACCTTCTATCGCTCCGATACTTCTACCTTTACCCTTCGTACTCTTGATGTCAGTAATACAATTAACTGCCCCAGCGGATTCTTACCCATTCCCGCTCGTGATAGTACCAAAGCATTTTGCATTGAGGCTTATGAGCACTTAGACACCAACACCCAAGAGTTTACCGTAAATGTCGACTTCAACAAGGCGATTGAAATCTGTAACTCTTTGGACAGTAACCTCTCTACAACTCTCTGCACAGAATCACAATGGGTCAGAGCTTGCGAGGGCGGAGACACAAAGCAAATACATCGCTATGGTATTCAATCTATAGTTTCAAATGAAAAGGATGCCTTATTATTCTCCCTTTCTTCTCCCACCTCCATCCTTCAATCAAAATGTAACCAAGCAGTAAACGACAAAGAGATGGCGCACAACTTAACCCTCAGAAACCCTCTTTGTATTTCTAATGAAGGGGTTTTTGACATGAGTGGCAACTTTTCTGAATGGGTAGTCTCGGACACTTCTGCTAATACTCTTTTATTTAAAGGCGGAAACTACCTCCTTCCTTCTCTAGACTTGTCCAAAGCCCAACAAAGAGCAGAATGCAAACATCAAGGCTTCCCCCGTCAAAAAAGGCCACTCATACTCAAACGATGCCTTTCCACTAAACGACAGTTAGCTCTTATCTATAAAACATCTAAAAACATTGATACGGTTGACTGCCCCTCCCTTGCAGGACATATTCTCAGCATTAATATTGCCAATGCCAATGATAGCTCAAAACTTGAAATAAATTACAATGGAAATGAACCTAAGGAAACCATTACTCTTATTGTTGAAAGTGATAGTATTAAAAAGCATCCTCCTAAAATTGCTCTATTCGACTCTCTCCTTGTTGTTTCTATTACATCAAAAGAAGACAGCCTTTCTTCTCCCCAATATGACACCTTAGGATATACCGACATTCTCAACTCAGGAATTTCTTTAGTCATTGACTCTCTTCCTAGCACTCACCCTGTTCTCACAAGAGAAATTAATACTCAATACTGGGAAATTAAACCTTTGCAAATCATATACGCATACATCGTTCCTCAGCCTCAAAAGCCTTATTCTAAAAAAGCAAAACGCTATTATAGTAACAAGGTGATAGGCTTTCGTTGTTGTAGCAATCCTCAATAAATCTACGACAATAACATGGCATTGTAAAGTTTAGTCGATAAAGCCGTCATAAATTTTTCTTTTACTTTATCGGCATGTACCCACTGGAAGCCCTCCATTTTATCAAGGGAGAACCTCTTCTTCCTAAGCTCAATAAGACAAACATTAATCAACATTTTATGATGAGTAATTGTATGCTTCACAAATCCCTCTAACAATTGACTCGTAAAGTCCCCTTCTTTTAATAGTTCAAATGAAGATTGCAACTCTTGTGTTAATTGAATAGAATTTACCTGTGGAATTCTTGGAAAAGTTAAATACCCTGTTAACAGTTCTTTTTTTGTGGGAGCGTAGAGCAAAACTTTATTCCGATACTTAATATATAAGGCTGTTTCTTTAACTTCGACAACCTTTTTTTTAACCCGTTTAATTGGCCAAAGCCCTTGGGTTCCTTCTTGATTCGCTACACATCCTTTTTGAATAGGGCATTGCTCACAGCTAGGGCTTTTAGGAGTACAAACTAAAGCACCTAATTCCATCAGCCCCTCATTGACAGACTGAGTATAATCACAAGTGGCCCATTCTTCTGCCTTCTTCCAGAATTCTTTTCGTTCTGAAGATGCGAGGGGGTAATTTTTAAAACCATACCGCCGAGAGAAAATACGAATAATATTCCCATCTAAAATGGGTTCTGGTTGATTGTAGGCCAAACTTAAAATAGCCCCTACGGTATATTCTCCAATTCCCTTTAGGCTTAATAATTCCGCTCTAGTGACTGGCATATTCCCCTTATATTCTGCCACCACCTTTTTTGCTGTTTCGTGAATATTTTTTGCTCGACTGTAATACCCAAGTCCTGCCCACATTTCCAGCACTTCATTTTCACTACTTTTAGCAAGGGACTTTAGTGTGGGAAACTTTTTAACCCAATTTTCAAAATAAGAAACAACGGCACTTACTTGTGTTTGCTGGAGCATAATTTCCGAGATCCAAGTTTTATATGGATCTCTTGTTTGTGTGGAATTAAAGCGACGCCAAGGTAAGTCTCGCTTATTCTTGTGAAACCAATCGTAGAGAAGTTTTTGTTCTTCGAACTGAAACGATTGGTCTTTCAAGTTACTCTTGAGATTCAAGCGGTAAACCGCCCCTTTTATCCCCTAATATTTCAATGACTTTTCCCTCTTTGAATTTAAAGCCCGTCATCATAACTCCCCGAGAAGCGAGGTATTCCCACAACATATCATTTTCAAGGGCTCTATCAGGAGGGCCATATAACTGATGAACCATATCCTGTGTCATTCCCACAGCAGGAACTCCTTCTAAAAAAGCACTTTTAACATCTTTTGTGATTCCATACCCATTCTGTACCACAAAATAACGTCTCTCATCCGCAGATAAACCCCGCGTATAAAGTGGCTTATGAGTCGCACAACTCACGAGCAATGCAAAATTGATAATTATGATAGCTGACCAAAACTTCCTCATTCTATTCCCTTGTTAATTCGATCTTTATTGTTTTGACAAAGATAATTTTATAAATAGCTGTTGCAATTTTTTATTTTACTTTAATCGGAAGATTACTTTTTTCTTTAGTTGTTAGGCTTTATCCATTGCTATGAAATTCATTCTTATTTTTCTCTTTCTCTTATTTAGCTCCCTTTTCGCTAATCAAGAAAGCCCCTTTGTGATTAAACAAAATATTTTTTTGCGTTCAGGGGCTTCTTACCCTGTTTCAATAACTCCCCTCGCTCAATACCTACTAAACGCTAGTTGGACCGAAGTTTTAGGTAAAGAAGACTCCTATTGGTTTAAAGAAACTTACTTGAGACCCTCTGCCTCACTTTATATTTCCCCTTACACCAGCTACTTCTCCATCAGCTTTGACACTAAATTCTTGCAATGGCTAAGCACAGGCGTTGAATATAAACGCTCTATTTTTCATAAATCAGCAATTCTTGGAAAAAGAGACTGGAGTACCAATTACGTACTTACCCATACCTACGGAGACGGAAAATTTAAGGGAGCCGATATTTTTATTTTTAAAGGGGTTGTCTCTCTCAAAAACCGTTGGTTTGCTTTTAAAAGTACTTTCCTAAGCGAATTATGGAATGTGGATATAAAAGAAGCCGATTATATCTATGTTTTTCAACATGATGCTCACCTCTACAAAAATCAGACTCTCTATCTAAATAAAAGCCGATTGGATCTGCTACCTATGAAGCCCTATTCCC
>CAZLBO010000012.1:0-17622 GCA_964557725.1 uncultured Bifidobacteriales bacterium
AGCATCTTCAGCCAAATGGTTTTCGAATGTAGAGACAGAGTTAAACTAAAATAAAAACCTCTCAGCAAGCCACCTAATACTACTTCCTTACCCAATCAAACAAACTCTTCCCCTTCACTTTACCCATCACCCTTTGCAAAGCCTCTAATTCCTGTTCCTTTACTTTTACAGGAGACTGAAAAGCCCTTAACAACTTCTCTTTTGTTTTAGGGCCTAACCCTGGTACTTCATCCATCCAACTTTGAGTCAAATACTTCTTTCGCTTCGATTTTTGAAACGTAATAGCAAACCGATGTGCCTCATCTCGCAACTGTTGAATTAATTTGAGACTAGCCGATGCTTTGGGGATCATCAACGCCTCGGACTTCCCTGGAAAAAACACCTCTTCGAGTCTCTTTGCTAACCCTATAATTGCCTGCCCCTCTACTCCGTGTTTTTTTAAAGCCCTGCATGCCGCACTCAGTTGGCCTTTGCCCCCATCGATCAACAATAAGTCTGGTAACTCGTTTCCTTCTTCATGCCTTCGTTTAAGTCTTCTCTCCAAAACCTCATTCATAGAAGCAAAATCATCGATTCCCTGAACTGTTTTAATGTTGTATTTCTTATAACTTCGTTTTCTCGGCTTTCCATCTACAAAAACGACACCAGAAGCCACTGTGTCCGTCCCAGAAAGGTGCGAGATATCATAGGCTTCAATCACACGGGGTATAAAATCGAGGTTTAAATCCTCTTTAAGAGCTAATACAGAGAAGTTTTGCCTCACTCGCTTTTCTCTCTGTGCAATATATTCTGCAACATGAACTTTTGCATTGTAATAAGCCAAATTCACCTGCTTCTTCTTGTCTCCCTTTTGAGGGGTTTCCGCCCTAAAAGCTCCCCCCCGTAACAGCTTCAACAGCTCCTCTAAATTCTCATCTGAATTAAATGCATGGGATAAAATAATTTCCTTGGGAATATCCTCTCCCCGTTTATAAAAACTTTTACAAAACTGAGTGATCATTTCAGATTCCGACTCCTCTAATTCGCAATGTAACTCATAACGTTTTCTGTCGATCACAACACCCTCTCGGATTTGTAAAACAACCGCACATCCCACCTTACCTGTTCTTGCCACTGCAATCAAATCCTTGGAAACTTGTGGTTCTCCCAAGTCCATTTTTTGTCGTTGACGGGTCGTCTCTAAAAATCGTAATTGATCCCTAATACGGCCAGCCTCTTCAAAGTTCAAGTCACCTGAGTACTTTTTCATTTCACCTTCAAGCGAGGATTCTAGTTCATGACTTTTACCACCTAAAAGCAACACCGCTTCTTTAACTAAAACACCATACTCTTTTTCTGTACAAAAATCCGCACAAGGTGCATCACAACGTCCAATGTGATAAGTTAAGCAAGGCTTTATAAGATTCTTTAATGGCAACTCAAGTTTACAATCCCTTATTCTAAAAACCTTATAGATCATTTTAATCGTTTTTCTCATAGCCTTAACATCCGTATAGGGCCCAAAGTAAACATCCCCATCCTTTTTCACTTTACGAGTGACCTTTATTTGGGGAAAAGCCTCCGAAGTAGTAATCACTACATAGGGAAAATGCTTATCATCTTTTAACAGAATGTTATAGTAGGGAGAGTGCTTCCTGACCAGATTTGCTTCCAAAATAAGAGCTTCCATTTCTGTATCGGTAATAATCCACTCTAAATCTTTGACCTTACTTTTAAGTAACTGGGAGGCTAAATGGTTTTTGCTTAAGCTATTATTGAAATAACTTTTAACTCTATTCTTCAGGTTTTTAGCTTTGCCAATGTATATTATCTTATCAGTCGCCGATTTCATTAGGTAAACACCAGGGTTCAACGGCAGTAACTTAAGAGCTTCCTCTACCTTCTCGCTTATCTTCAACTCTTTGCTTAATTCCATCAAACGACAATAACCCCTTTTCTGAAAATAAACATAAAAAAAGCCCCATACTTATCGCATGGGGCTTTTTATTTTTACTTGTAAAAGCGTCTATTTAGAATCTTTCTTTTCTTCTTTTTTCGCTTCTGCTTTAGGCTTTGTCTCTTTTGCTTCAGCCACTTTTTCAGTCGCTTTAGCTGGTTTTTCTACTGTCTCTACCGCTTCTTCTGCCTTTTCTACTTCTTTTTTAACAGAAGCTTTCTTTTTAGAAGATTTGGCTTTCTTTTTTGGTTTTTTCACTAATTCATCTTCAACCAAAGTAATGATAGACATTTCTGCATTATCACCATGACGGTTTTCAGATATCTTAAGAACTCTAGTGTAACCACCTTCTCTGTCCTTATAGCGTTCACCTAAAGTACTAAAGAGTCCTTTTAAAACTTCAGGACTCTTCACAAATCGAGCAGCTTGTCTTCTTGCAGAAAGGTCACCCTTTTTTGCATAAGTGATCAGCCTCTCAACCAAACTCCTCACAGCCTTAGCTCTAGGAGAAGTGGTTCTTACCTGACGATTCATCTGTTCTTCATCCATTCCTTTTAAAAGAATAGAAGTGGCCAGATTATTCATCATGGCTCGTCGGTGCTCACGGCCCCGACCTAATTTTTTTAATTTAACACCGTGTCTCATTTTACTTACTTCTCAAATTGATTAATCTTTATTTCCCATTATTTTTTCAACATCCATCCCAAAATGAAGGCCTAAATTACCTAGTACTTCATTTAGTTCTATCAAAGACTTTCTGCCAAAATTCTTATATTTTAACATGTCTGATTCTGGATTTCTTACCAATTCGCCCAATGTATGTATGTTTGCTAATCTCAAACAATTACTTGAACGAACAGACAATTCTAATTCATCGACTCGCATCTTCAACAAATTTCGAACTCTTTCTGTTTCATCATCTTCTACTACTTCTAATGCTGACTCAAGTTCCCCTTCAAAGTTGATAAACTTTTCCAAGTGATCTACTAACAATTTAGAAGCATAGGCAATGGCATCTTCTGGTTCAAGAGAACCGTCTGTATGAACATCTAAAACCAATGAATTAAAATCTGTTCTTTGACCTACGCGTTTATCGGAAACTTTAAAAGCAACTTTTGTTACAGGCGAGAAGTTTGCATCAATAGGGATTATGCCTATTGGATCATCTTCTTTTTTCAAATCATCAGAGTTAACATAACCACGACCATCATCAATGCATAATTCCATAGATAAACTACCATTTGCTCCAATTGTCGCAATGTGTAAATCAGGATTTAATACCTCTACATCAGGGTTTTCTTCAATGTTTGCTGCCGTAATTTCACCTTCACCAGAGACATCTAATCTCAATGTAGCGGGCTCATCGGACAACAACTTAACTCTTAATTTTTTAATGTTTAAGATGATATCTGAAACATCCTCTTTTACACCTTCAATAACATCAAACTCATGACTGATGCCTTCAATGCGAATTGAAACAACAGCAGCGCCTTGTAAACTAGATAAAAGAACTCTACGGATGGCATTTCCAATAGTAATGCCCCAACCTCTTTCAAGTGGTTCAACAAGAAAACGACCGAATTTTGAATTACCGTCTTCAACTTTAACTATGCTATCTGGCATAGGAAGTGCTTTCCATTTCATACTTCTTTAACTCCTATTGAACTATTAAACTCTTCGTTTCTTTTTAGGCCGGCATCCATTATGAGGAATACCTGTAATATCTCTAATGGATAATACTTCTAACCCTGCGGCTTTAAGCGAGCGAACAGCTGACTCACGTCCTGCACCAGCCCCTTTTACTCTTACATCTACTCTTCGCATTCCACAGTCAATTGCCGCTTTAGCAGCAGATTCTCCTGCAAGTTGCGCGGCAAAGGGAGTACTTTTTCTTGAGCCCTTAATTCCTGTTTTTCCGCCAGAACCCCAACTCACCACATTGCCATTTGCATCAGTGATAGTTACAATGGTGTTATTGAAAGTTGCTTTAATGACACACTGTCCATTAACATCAACTCTTTTTTTACCTTTTCTAACTCTAATCTTATCTTCACTTGCAACAGCTGTTGCAGTCTCTTCAGTAGTTGCCTCAGCTTCTACTGCTTCATTTTTTACTTCTTCTTCAGCCATACCGTCTTATCTCCCCTCTTTCTTTTTACCAGCAACCGTTTTGCGGGGGCCTTTTCGCGTTCTTGCATTAGTTCCGGTTTTTTGGCCTCTAACAGGTAAGCCATGACGATGACGTAACCCTCTGTAGGCACCGATATCATTCAATCTCTTAATATTCATTAAGATTTGAGTTCTTAAATCACCTTCAGTAATGTATTCTTTTTCTATTACTTTTCTCAATTGACTGATTTCATCCGAAGATAAATCACCAATTTTCTTAGTTTTGTCAATTCCTACTTTTTCCAATATTTCGAGGGCTATTTTAGGGCCCACTCCATACATATATGTTAACCCAACATCACATCTTTTGTTATTGGGTAAATCAACACCTGATATTCTTGCCATTTTCTAACCTTGCCTTTGCTTATGTCGAGGGTTTTTTTTGCATACCACTCGGACAATACCTTTTCTTTTCACAATTTTGCAATCTTCACATCGCTTCTTGACTGATGCTCGAACTCTCATAGTCCACTCCTATTTTTGTCTGTATGTAATTCGACCACGGGTCAAATCATACGGTGACAATTCTACTAAAACTCTGTCATCTGGTAAAATTCTAATGTAATGTTTTCTCATTGTACCCGAAACATGTCCCAGAATAACATGTCCGTTGTCCAATTTTACTTTAAACATGGCATTTGGTAAAGCAGTAATTACTTTTCCCTCAACTTGAATTCCTTCTTGTTTAGCCATTAATATTTCCTTTTTCCACGAATTTTGCCCTTTTTCATAAAGCCGTCATAATTTTGTTCTTGAAGCTTAGCTTGTAATTGACGTAAAGTCTCCAAAGCAACACCAATACAAATTAATACACTTGTACCGCCAATATAAAAAGACATATCGAGCTTATCCTTTAACCAAAATGGACCCACACTAATAAATGCTAAGAAAACAGCACAAGTAAGAGTCACACGGGTTAAAATCACATCAATAAATTCAGCTGTACGTCTACCTGGTCTAATTCCAGGGATAAAACCACCTGATTTTTTGAGATTATCAGCAATTTCTGTAGGGTTATATTGTATTGCTGTATAGAAATAAGTAAAAAAGACAATAAGTACCACATAAACCACTGAA
Organism: uncultured Bifidobacteriales bacterium; assembly: GCA_964557725.1. Lineage (GTDB taxonomy): Bacteria > Fibrobacterota > Fibrobacteria > UBA11236 > JADFYW01 > CAZLBO01. The sequence goes on from CAZLBO010000012.1 coordinate 5,183, forward strand.
TAAAGCCACTGCCCAGGCAACATCATACGTCCAATAGATTGAGCAAAGGATACATCTGGTAAAAAGGAAGCGATTTGTGCAGGTAAAAACATAATTGCTGAAGCAAAAATAACCGGCATCACTCCTGCTGTATTCACTTTAAGAGGTAAAAAGCTTGATTGTCCGCCCATTACTTTCCGTCCTACTATTCGCCGAGGGCTCTGAAGAGGGATTCGCCGCGTTCCTTGGTCTATAAAAATAATAAACATGACTATAATGACGACAATAGCAATAATGACAAATTCATTAGCAATACTGTGAATTCCCTGAACAAGAAACTGATATTCAGTAATAATTGCGGGAGGAACTTGAGCAATAATTCCGATAAAGATGATAAGAGAAATTCCATTACCAATGCCTCTAGCAGTAATTTGCTCTCCTAGCCACATGATAAAAACAGTTCCTGCCGTAAGCGTAATCGTAGTAAGAGCAATAAAGCCCCATTTATTCATTCCTGCAACTAACAACGCTTCTCCACCACTGGCAGGGGCTGCGTTGAGTAACCAAGTACTAATTCCGATAGACTGAACAGCTGAAATGATAATTGTTCCGTATCGTGTCCATTGTGTTAATTTAGCACGTCCTTCTTGTCCCATTTTTTGCAAGTCTTTGACTTGCTTAGACACAGTTCCTGCGAGCTGAATAATAATAGATGCCGTAATATAAGGCATAATTCCCAATGAGAAGATGGCTGCTCGTGATAACGCACCACCGACAAATGTATTGTATAAACTAAATAGATTATTATTACTTGAGAATAAGTTACTCAAGGCACCTGGATTAACTCCTGGTACAGGGATATACCCACCTAAGCGATAGATCAATAGCATCGCTAAAGTAAATAATACCTTATCTCTCAGTTCTTTTATGCGAAAGACATTTCTAAATCCAGATAGTGCTGCTTGCAATTAAATAGCCTCCACAGTCCCTTCGGCCGCTTCAATTGCTTTTTTAGCAGAGGCACTGTATGCATTTACTTTTACATTTAAGGCTTTAGATAATGACCCAGGTCCTAAAATTTTAATAGGCTTAATAAGGCTACTCACCAAACCAACCAATTTTAATTCTTTTGCAGTCACATTTCCTTCACATTTCTTTTCCATATCTTGAATCTTCACCACTTGGAAGATCTTAGGATTCATAGAATTGAAACCACGCTTTGGCAAACGTCTTTGTAGGGGCTGTTGACCACCTTCAAATCCTGCAGAAATACCAGAACTCTTACGAGATCCAGCTCCTTTTTGTCCACGTCCACTTGTTTTACCAAGATTGGATCCTGGTCCACGTCCCTTCCGAATACTGGTCTTTTTTGACCCCTTTGCGGGTTTTAAAGTGGCTAAATTCATTTTACTTCCTCTGTTTTTACTAAATGAGCAACCGTTTTGATCATACCCACAATAGCAGGTGTAGCCTCATGAACGGAAGATTGTCCCATTTTTCGAATTCCTAAAGCTTCCAATGTTAACTTCTGATTGCCCAGACGTCTAATTGAACTTTTAATTTGTGTGATTTTAAGCTTCTTAGCCATAATAAGTCTCTTTTATACTTCTTTTAATTTTTGAAAATCTTCTTTTGACATTTGATCCAACAAACCTTGCAAAGTAGCTTTTACTACGTTCCCAGGATTAGTTGATCCAAAAGTTTTTGTCAATACATTATGGATTCCTGCTAATTCAAGAACTGCACGAGCAGATCCACCAGCTATTACGCCTGTCCCTTTAGAAGCAGGTCTCATTAAAATCCTTACTGCACCATAACGTCCTAAGACTTGATGAGGTAATGTTTGATCCACAATGGTAACATCAACAATGTTTTTATGTGCTCTTTCGGTTCCTTTTCGAATAGCTTCAGATACGTCTTTAGCTTTTCCAGTCCCTACGCCAACTCGTCCTTTTCCATTCCCTACTACTACTAGAGAACTAAAGGAAAACCGACGGCCACCTTTGACCACCTTTGCGCAGCGATTAATAGCTACTACCCGTTCTTCGAAGTCTAATTTATCGTCCACTTGCAAATGCCTCTCCATTTAAAACTGCAACCCTGATTCTCTTGCCGAATCGGCTAATGCTTTTACTCTTCCATGATAAAGGAATCCACCTCTATCAAAGATCACTGTCTTCACACCTTTTTCCAATGCTAATTCAGAGATCTTTTTACCAACTAACTGAGACACTTCTGTCTTCGTCTTATCTTTTGATGCTGCTAAAATATCTTTGTTCAATGAAGAGATTTGAGCAATGCTCGTACCACTTACATCATCGATAACTTGAGCATACATATGTGCCAAACTTCTTTTTACAGCTAATCGAGGCCTTTCTGCAGTACCTTGTATCTGTCGACGGATTCTCACTCGACGTGAGTTCCTTATTTTAATTCTTGTTTTTGCTATATCAGCCATAAATAAACCTTTTATTCATCCCTTAGGATTTCTTAACCTCTTTACGTCTCACAGCCTCACCTAAGTATCGAACACCTTTTCCTTTGTAAGGTTCAGGTTTTCTATAACCGCGAATGATTGCTGCAACTTGACCTACTTTTTGTTTGTCCGTTCCACTAACGATAGTCTTTGTGTTACCATCCATCTTAATTGTTATACCTTCTGGTGGTTCCAAAAAGATAGAGTGAGAATAACCTAAAAGAAAATTGATTCCTTTTCCCTTTTGTTCTCCTCTATATCCCACACCAATAATTTCAAGGGTTTTAGTAAAGCCTTCGCTTACCCCTTTAATCATATTGGCAACAATTGCACGACTTGTACCATGAAGCGCTCTCTCTTCTTTTACATCCGAAGAACGACTGAATGTTAATACATCCTTATCCATACTAAAAGAAATTTTTGAATTAACTTCATGGGAAAGCTTTCCCTTTGGTCCGTCCACATTTATCTTTTGACCCGCCACACTAACTTTTACGCCTGATGGGATCTTTATTTCTGCTTTACCTACTCTTGACATATCTTCTTACCAAACCTTACAGAGGACTTCACCACCAAAATTTTCTTTTTTGGCTTCTTTGTTGGTTAATAACCCCTTAGAAGTTGAAACAATTGAGATTCCTAATCCATTTAATACTTTGGGAATCTCGGCGCTTTTAGAATAAAACCGTCGACCAGGTTTGCTCACTCTTTGTAAGCCCTGAATAACGGAAGTCATTCCTTTATATTTGAGAATTATCTTCATAATGCCTTGTTTACCATCATCAACGATGACAAACTTTTTGACATAACCCTCTCTTACGAGGATTTTCATGATTTCTCTTTTAACTGTAGAAGCTGGAACTTCAACTGTTTTCTTTCCTACCATCAATGCATTTCGCACTCTTGTTAGTAAATCGGATATAGGATCTGTATTCATTTTATCTCTCTTCTATTAACCTTTGTTAAACTTACCAACTTGCCTTGGTTACTCCAGGAATTACACCCTCTAAAGCCATTTCTCTAAAACAAATTCTGCAAAGTCCAAATTGACGGATATATCCTCTTGGTCTTCCACACCGTCGACATCGGTTATATGCTCTAACCGTAAATTTTGCAGTCTTTTTTTGTTTTTCTATTAATGATCGTTTTGCCATATTTTTCCTTGTTTTTCTATTTCCTGAATGGCATTCCTAAACCAGTCAAAAATTTTCGACATTCTTCGTTATTTCTAGCTGACGTTACAAAGCTAATGTCCATACCCATTACTTTTGAAACTTTGTCGTAATCTATTTCTAAGAACATAATTTGTTCTTTAACACCTAAAGTATAATTACCTCTACCATCAAAGCCCTTGTTTGATATTCCTTTGAAATCTTTAACACGTGGTAATGATAATCGGACTAATCTATCCATAAATTCCCACATAATGTCACCATGAAGGGTAACTTTTGCTCCAATTGCCATTCCTTCTCTTAATTTGAAATTAGAGATAGCTTTTTTTGCTTTTGTTTTTGTCGCCTTTTGGCCTGTGACTTTACTCAAGGTATCAACAGCTTCATCAATCAGCTTAGAATTTTGAGTTGCCCCTCCCATACCCATATTCAAAACAATTTTGATAAGGCGAGGAATTTCCATTACATTGGAGATCTTTAGCTCTTCTTTTAAAGAAGGAGCGATTTCCTTTTGATATATTTCTTTTAATCTTGGTATAACCATAATAATCTTATCTAACTCCCGTTAATCAACCGCATCGCCGGATTTTTTATCAATCCGAATGCGCTTTCCATCTTCTAAAACTTTAGTACCTAACCGAACTGGTTTATTACTTTTGGAACTGACTAACATGACATTTGAAATGTGAATGGGCATCTCTTTTTCGACAATACCACCCTGTTCATTATTCGGATTTGGTTTTTCATGCTTCTTGACACGGTTTAAACCTTCTACAAGAACCGAATACTTATCCTTCAATACTTTAATAATCTTCCCTTGCGAACCTTTGGATTTACCAGAGATGACTAAAACAACGTCTTCTTTTTTGAATTTAATCGCCGTCATTATAATACCTCCAAGGCCAGAGAAACTATTTTCATATAATTCTTCTCTCTTAATTCTCTTGCTACTGGTCCAAAGATACGGGTTCCTCGTGGTTCCCCTTTTTCATTAACAATAACCACTGCATTGTCTCCGAATCGAATGGCCGAACCATCTTTTCTTTTTACTTCTTTTTTGGTTCTTACAACCACACCTTTTTGAACGGTTCCCTTTTTAACGGGACTACCTGGAATAGCGCTTTTAATCGCTAAAACAACTACGTCTCCAATGGAAGCGTATCTACGCTTCGAGCCACCCAATACTTTAATGCATTGAGCAACCTTTGCACCGGAGTTATCGGCAACTGACATTCTGGTTTCTACTTGAATCATCCTACTACTCCGCTATTTCTTTCTTTCAAGAACTTTAGTTAAACGCCAGCGCTTTGTTTTGCTGAGTGGACGAGTTTCCATGATTTCAACCAAGTCTCCTTCATGCGCATTTTCTTTTTCATCATGTGCTTTAAACTTTTTCGTAAACGGAATCGTTTTGTTATAAAGTGGATGGGGTTTTTTACCCTGTACACTCACAGTGATAGTCTTTGTCATTTTATCACTGGAAACAACCCCAACCCGAACTTTACGAGAAGTTGTTCTAATTTCTGTTTTATTTTCTGTGCTCGTCATTATTTACCTTTTCCCTGACTTGCTCTTTCAGTCATGATTGTCTTCACTCGAGCAATATCTCTTCTTTTCTGTTTTACCAAAGATATATTTTCCAATTTTGATAATGCTGTTTGAAACTTTAAATCAAAATACTCCGAGTTCAGATCATCCAGTGTTGTTTTCAGGGCTGTATCATCCATTTCTCTATAATCAGAAGCTTTTGCCATCTTTAAACCTCACCCGTTGTAATTTTTGTTCTGATAGGAAGTTTTTGAGCTGCAATTTTTAATGCTGCAATTGCGACTTCTTTTTCAATTCCACCCATCTCAAACATGATCCGTCCAGCTCTTACCACTGCAACCCAACCTTCAGGATTTCCTTTACCAGAACCCATTCTTGTTTCAGCTGGTTTTTTTGTATAAGGCTTGTCTGGAAAGATCCGTATCCAAATTTTTCCACCTCTTTTAACCTTTCTAGTCATCGCAACACGGGCCGCCTCAATTTGACGTTCTGTGATCCATGCGGATTCTAGGGCTTTTATTCCATATTCACCAAAAGCTAAAGTGTTACCACGGCCGGCTACTCCGGTCATGCGACCCTTCATTACTTTACGATGACGTACTCTTTTAGGACTTAACATAACTCTTAAACTCTCTCAAAAGATTGTTGTTGGTCTTTCAAGGCATCTCTTTTAATGATTTCACCTCTAAAAATCCATACTTTTACACCTATGGTTCCATAGGTTGTTTCTGCTCTAGACATTGCAAAATCAATGTCTGCTCGTAGAGTGTGCAATGGAAGCCTTCCTTCATGATACTTTTCTGTGCGAGCAATTTCTGCTCCACCCAAACGACCACTCAGTTGAACCTTAATTCCATCAGACCCAAGACGCATGCAACTAGAAACTGCTTTTTTCATGCACCTTCTAAAAGCGACTCTTTTCTCTAATTGTCTTGCAATATTATCACCAACTAATTGTGCATCCATTTCTGGACGTTTAATTTCACGAATATTGATGTATATTCCTTTACCAGTCAAGTGTTGAAGTTCACCTTTAAGTCGTTCAACCTCTTCCCCTTTTTTTCCGATAACAATACCAGGTCTAGCAGTATGTAAATTAATCGTTACCTTTTTAGGGGTTCGTTCAATTCCTACTCTAGATAAACTAGCATGCTCTAATCTTTTCTTTAAATAACGGCGGATCACCATGTCCTCGTATAAAAGATCAGCAAAGTTTTTTTCTGCGAACCATATAGAGCTCCATGTGCGGTTAACTCCGACTCGAAATCCTATTGGATGTGTTTTCTGTCCCAATTTAGTCTCCTAAAGTCTAGTCCGAAACGGACAAGGTTAAATGACAGAGTTTTTTGTTAATTCTAAATGCTCTACCTTGGGCCCGAGGCTTAAACCTTTTGATATGGGGACCAGCATCTACGGTAATATTTGAGATTACCAAATTTTCAGTCTTTATTTGCGCTTCCGCATTTTTATCTTTCAAATTTGCTACGGCAGACTTGAGGATTTTATCCACATATTCTGCTGTCTTTTTTGTCTTCTTTAAAGAGAATAACAACGCCATAGCAGACTCTACTTTTTTCGTCCTGATCATGTCAGCTACCAATCGCATTTTGCGAGCGGAACAACGAATATACATTCCTTTAGCTATTGCTTCCATTGAGCCTATCTCCCCTTCGTCTTTTCTTTTTTAGTGTGACCGCGAAAAGTACGGGTAGGTGCAAATTCACCCAATTTATGTCCCACCATATTTTCACTCATATACACAGGAATAAATATTCTCCCATTATAGATGGCAATGGTATTTCCCACAAAGTCCGGAGTAACTGTGGAGCGTCTGCTCCAAGTTTTTATGGCGGACTTTTTTTCTGAACTATTCATCGCTTCAACCTTTTTCACGAGGTGACTGTCGACAAATGCTCCCTTTTTTAATGATCTAGCCATAGTTCTTCCTTACTTCTTACTTCTTCTTGAAACAATAAACTTATCAGATGATTTTTTCATTCGAGTTTTCTTACCTTTAGACTTAACTCCCCATGGTGACACAGGATGTCCACCACCAGAAGTTTTTCCTTCACCACCACCCATTGGATGATCGACAGGATTCATGGCAACGCCTCTCACTTTAGGTCTTTTACCTAACCAACGTGAACGTCCAGCAGAACCACCAACAATCTTGTTATGATCAACATTTCCTACTCGTCCAATTGTAGCTGTGCAAGCCAATAGGATTAAGCGAATTTCGCCTGAAGGAAGTTTTACTTGAGCATATTTCTCATCTTTGCCCACAATCTCGGCTTGTGTCCCTGCAGAACGGGCAATTTGCCCCCCTTTTCCAGGTCTCATTTCGATATTGTGAATGGAAGTATTCACAGGAATTTTTGAAAGTGGTAATACATTACCTACTTCAATTTCTGCTTCTGGCTTCCTTACAATGACTTGCCCAACTTTTAAGTTTTGGGCTGCAATAATATATTTTCTTTGACCATCGCTATACTTAACTAATGCAATATTAGCTGAGCGATTTGGATCATATTCAATCGTTTCGACAACAGCTGTTACGTCTTCACGAACACGTTTGAAGTCAATGATTCTATATAATCTTTTGTGACCACCACCTCTGCGACGCATGGTAATGATTCCGCGATTATTTCTACCCGAAACTCTTCTTTTGCCCTCTGTGAGTGGCTTATAAGGTTTGTCTGTAGTAAGTTCAGCAAAATCAGATGTTTGCCTAAATCTTAGTACAGGGGTAAGAGGTCTAAATGTTTTCAATGGCATCTTTTAAGCCCCCTCAAATTCAGAAATAGATTGTCCCTGATGTACTTTAATGTATGCTTTTTTCCAGGAAGAAGCTCTACCTGCAACTCCGCGTACATTTTTCATCTTGCCCCTAACGTTTACCGTTCGGACTTCGTCAACAATAACATTGAAGCGTTTTTCTACCGCTCTTTTAATTTCAATCTTATTTGTTGAAGTGCTTACTTTAAACACATAATTATTTTCTGAAAACCTCAATCCTGAGCTCTTTTCAGACATAACAGGTGCTACAAGTATATCTTTAATTGGCCTCATGCTTTTGCCTCCGTTTGAGTAAAGGTATCCAGTGCGGCTTGTGTAAATATCAAATTATTTGTATTGATAATCTCATAAGGGTTTAATTCTTGTACCCGAGAGATTTGAAGGTTAGGAATGTTTCTAGAAGCTAACCCTAAGTTTGCTTCTAATTCCGTAGTTAAAATCAAATTCTTTTTGCCAGTTAATTCAGCCTTCTTCATAATCCCTACCAAATCTCTTGTTTTGGGGGCTGCTAAAGAAAGTGCTTCTATAACAAAGACTTCTTCTTGATTTGCCTTCATGGAAAGTGCAGAATACAATGCTTGTTTCTTTACTTTCTTATTTAATTTTCTTGTGTAGTCCCTTGGTGTTGCTCCATGAGCTTTACCACCACGCACCCATATAGGCGATTGGTTAGTTCCGGCACGCGCACGTCCCGTTCCCTTTTGCTTCCAAGGTTTAGCACCACTACCACTAACTTCACTTCGTCCTTTAGTTTTGGCAGTACCTTGTCTTTGGTTACCCCTATAAATGGTAACGGCTAGATGAAGTAATCCTTCATCTACAGTATGACCGAACTGTTCTTCAGGAAGTTCAACTTCCGACTTGAAACTTCCGTCACTTGAATAGAGCTTAGCTTTTGCCATCTTATCTCTTCCCTACAAATACATTACTGTTTTTGGGTCCTGGTACGGCCCCTCTTAAAAATATTAAATTATTTTCAGTGTCTATTTTTACCAATTTCACATTTTTCACACTTACACCAGCATTTCCATAATGTCCAGGCATTCTTTGTCCAGGAAATACTCTCGCTGGATAAGAACAAGCACCAATTGAACCTGGCGCTCTTTTATTGTGAGAACCATGTGTTTTAGGACCCGCAGCGAAACCATGTCTTTTAATAGTTCCTGCAAAACCCTTACCGATAGAAGTGCCTCTTACAGTCACTTTATCTAATCCTTCTAAAACGGATAGATTAACATCTGTCCCCAATTCTGGAGTTGTTTCATCTAAGTTTTCTACTTCATAAACTAAACGTTTAGGAGAAACACCACTTGCTTTAAATTGACCAAGATTTGGTTTATTTAAGAGCTTTTCCTTGATGTCTTCTGCGCCTAATAGAACAGCATCATAACCGTGCTTCGCTTTTGTCTTAATACCGATTACGGCTGTTTTTTCCATCTTCAAAACGGTAACAGGAATCTGTACACCCTCTTCGGAAAACAATTGGGTCATCCCCACTTTTTTTGCATATATTCCCAACATCGCTATACCTTTATTTCTACTTCAACGCCACCAGGAAGCTCTAGCTTCATAAGTGAGTCAATGGTTTGAGGTGTAGAATCAATAATGTCTATTAATCTTTTGTGTGTTCTTGTTTCGAACTGTTCTCTTGATTTCTTATTAACATGTGGTGAACGATTCACTGTGTACACAACTCTCTTAGTAGGTAAAGGAATTGGACCAGCAATCTTAGCGCCTGTGTTTTTTGCAGTACGCACAATATCAGCTGCCGACTTATCGATCATTCGGTGATCGAAGGACTTTAACCTGATTCTTATTTTTTCTCCTGCCATTTTTTCCTCTAATTCCTTATATCTGTTATTGATATATCATTCAAATCTTTTGATTTCTTATGGTATGGAGACAATGCAGAGGAATGGGCTAGTATAACCCGTTACAGAATCCTCGGCTCTGATCTACCATAACTAAAAGACGATAAATTTATTTGACCTTATCGTGCTTTTCGTAAGCAATCCTAAAAGTTCCCTGCCCTTTCGACATGGAGCGTAGCAAAGTAGTATATCCGAAAGTCCTTTGCAAGGGCACTTGTGATAATATTATTTTCTTTTTTTCTTCGGTTTCTAAGCTTAGGATTTCGGCCCTTTTTTCTTGTAAATCGTCCAAAACAGCGCCACAGCACGAATTTGGGACGGAAACAGTCAACCTTACAACAGGTTCAAAGACGTCTACGTCCTCTCGCTTTAAATTTAAAGCCAAACAATCTTGAAGCACTTTGTACAAAAGCCCCATGGGAAAACTGGATTGATTACAGCTTAACTCCGTCAAAGTAACCTGAACCCCTATAAAGGAACCAAAACCCTTTAAACCTTTTTCAATGAATTGTGAAAAGAAGGACTCTAAGCAATCCGTCACCTGCTTACTTGTATTGCCACTCTGATTAACAAGTTTATTTTCAATGGATTCTAAATCCCCCACCACTTCAAGCGTTAAACTCAACTCATAACCAGCCAAAGCACCTTTATTTTTAAACTTCAGCTTTTTTTTATTAATCCTCTCCAAATACTTAATAGAAGGGGTTCCCAAATTGACTCGACAACCTGTTTCTTTTTCTAACCGCTCTTTAATCACCGCCAATTGCACTTCACCTAATGTGGAAAGTAACCAATTGCCTGTTTCCTTCTCGTATTCAAGCGCAAGGGAAGCATCCAGCGCTACCCATTCTTTAAGGGTTTTGTTTATTTGAGTAAACTCTGCTTTGTCAACGGGTTCCATTCTTGTTTTTAATAACGGAACATAAGTAAACAATTGAGCCGAACTTTTAATTTTACCATCTACCCCTAATTCATCTCCCAATCGGCATTCTGGTAGATCCTTTAAATAAGCCGCGACAATCTCTCCTGCTTGTACACTTTCAACTTTATTCATATGATTACCATGCACTTTATGTAAAGCGGGGTAAGTTGTAGAGTCGGTTAAATTCTTTTGAATCTTAAGTAATGCCAAATAATTAGAACGCCAAGTCTTTATTCTCAACACCTTTGCCCAGACCTCATGATTCTCATTTACTTGAGGAGGGGGGACAAAAAAATGACACCCATTGAGCAACTGCCTTACCCCTATATTTTGCAATGCCGTTCCGACATAGACAGGAACCCCCCGTCGCCACTTTACCGCTTGAACGAGTCCATGAACCAACTTGGCCTTATCAATTTTTTTCCCTTGTAATATCGCCTCTGTTAAGGAGTCATCAACAGAAGTCGCTACACTATACAGTTCTTCTCGGCACTTCTCCAAGGCCTCTTTCATTTTTTCAGGTACAGGGGCTTGCCGAAAAGCCCTCGGAGAATCGAGAACAGGATAAATTGCAACTTCATTGAGTACATCAACTACCCCTTTTAATTCGCCTTCCCTATATACTGGCAAGGACATTAAAAACGGTTTGACTTCTAATACTTCTTCTATTTGCTCAAGCAAGCTGTCAATCGGTCGACATTCCAGATCCAGTTTATTTAAAAAGATAAGAGGGGATATTGATTGAGATTGAAGCTTTTTCCAACCTTCTATTGTTTGCACCTCTACCCCACTAGTTGCAGAGATTAGCAAGATAGCCCCTTCGACTCCTTGTAATGAAACATTCGTCTCATTTTCAAAATCTAAATGCCCAGGAGTATCTAATAAGGTGTACTCACAAGACTTCCATAAAAAAGAAGCCAGACCCGCTTCAATGGTAATGCCGCGTGTTTGCTCTTCTTCTAAGTAATCAAGTGTTGTTAAGCCCTCTTCAACGGTACCCACTTCGGAGATAGCCCCCGACAGAAACAAAATACTTTCTGATAAAGTGGTTTTCCCTGCATCTATATGAGCGACCAGGGCAATATTTTTAATCGATTTAGCCCCACCTAAGGGAGGCATAATTTATGACTCTACCTTTTTTAAGAACCAAACCTTCTCTTTTCCTTCTCGAGAGGGAATGCTTGACTTAGGTTTATAGGTGTCTACAATTTCAAAAACACCATCCAAGCGGGCCATCAATTCGCCCTCAGAAGTAGGATGAGGAGGCCCCTCTAAATCCGTATGATTGATCACCGGAAAAAAGGCTGCCACGATAATACCATCGGGTTTAAGCATTTTATGCCAAACTTCAAAGTATTCATCTCTTCGACCTGGGTGAATCGCACTAAAACAAGTGTATTCAAATACAATATCAAAAGTTTCTGTACTTTTGGGTGTGAGGTCAAATAAATCCAACTTCAATACGGATAATTTAGAGTTTTTTTCTGCATAGTCACTAAGAGACAAGTAGGCTGACTGAGCAAAATCAACCGCTAAGGTATCATAACCCACGCTTGCTAAATGAGCGGCATCATATCCTTTACCAGCTCCTGGTACTAAAACCCTTCCTGTTTTAGGAAATAAGGGGTGATCAAGTAATTCTTTGAGAATGGGAGAAACCCCCTCCATGTCCCAAT
>CAZLBO010000013.1:0-15999 GCA_964557725.1 uncultured Bifidobacteriales bacterium
TCAAAAGCCTTTATCGAAGAGAATCTCAATTGGATCAAAAACTTTACTTACATCTCTTATCCACTCCTCCATATCAATGAAGATAAAAATGCACCTTCTTCCTCTCAAAACTCTCTCCTTTACATTGGGCGAATCGAAGAAAGAAAAGGTGTTTTAATATTAATCAAAGCTTTTAAAAATATTGCGATGAAGTACCCCTCTTGTCACCTCACATTAGCAGGCCAATGGCTCGATACTGAATATTGTAAAAATCTATCCACAACACTCAATTCTTACCCCATTCAAATTAAAAATAGAATACATATCAAAGGAGAGCTCAAGCAAAAGGAACTTTAATAATTAATTGAAAAAATGGATATCTGTTTATTTCCTTCCTTGTGGGAAAATTGCCCCTATGCTTATTTTGAAGCCTTAGGGCTCGGCAAGTATACGATCACCTCACAAACAGGGGAAATGGGGGATGTAAACAAAAAATTAGATATGATGGTAGCCAAACCCAATCATGTCCCCTCCCTCACCAAAGCCATAGATGAAGTCCTTAGTAAAAAAAAGCATCTCACTCACTCAAATTCAAATCAAAGAGAGTTTTTAAACAAAAGAAAAAGAGAAACTCATTCACAACTTAAAGAATACTTTTATTCCATTTCGGCATAGATTATGAAGATTTGTATTATTTCCCGAGAATACCCGCCCCAAAATCTAATTGGTGGAATCGGTACCTATTCATATACTGCTGCTCAATTGCTTGCTCGTAAAGGACATCAAATCACAGTCATTACCAATGATACACTAACATCCATTCAAAAAGAAGATGACATCACTGTACATCGAATTACGATGTTACCCCATGCTCTTCCACCTTCACCCCTATTTTTTCAGTTTAGAAAATGGTTCCGCCATAACCTACCAACCTATTTGGATGCTCGAACTTGGTCACAAACAGCAGCAGCATATCTAACCACCATACTCGCCCAACAAACCTTTGATGTCATAGAATACCCCGAAACCATGGGAGAGGGTGCGTTTTTAAAAGTAAAGTCTAAGCAAACCCGACTTATTTGTCGTATTCACTCATCAAGTGTCAATCACCTTATCCCTCACATGCTCGAACGTTTTTTTATTAAAAAATTACAACAGAAATCTTGCTTCTTAGCGACCAAAGTCGTTTCTCCTTCACAATTTGTAATTGACTTTTATGCACTTTCTTACTTGAAATTAAAAAATGTTTATCTAAGTCGAAACCCTATATGCTTATGGAAAAAGGCTATACAATGGGAGTCGAAGGCAACGACCCATTTACTTTATGTAGGGCGAATAGAACACAGAAAAGGTCTTATGACCCTACTTAAAGCTTTTAAACAACTTAAAAATAATAATAATCCATATAAACTGAGAATTATTGGCTCCTTTCCCCCTCCCCTCTCTTCTATGGATAAAGAAACACAGGATTTGGTAAAAAACGATCTTATTCATAATAAAGAAAATATTGAATATTACAAACAACAGCCTCATCAATCTATGGCACAACACTACGACTGGGCGGGTATCTTTATCCTTCCCTCTTTAATGGAAAACTATCCTTATGTACTATTAGAAGCCTTATCAAGAGGAGCTTATACCCTAGGCTGTGATATAGGTGGTATTCCCGAAATCATTAATACTTCTCAACGCGGTTTACTCTTTCCTAAAGAAGATGATAAAGAACTTGCTCAATTAATACGAAGCTGCAATCAGAAAGAATCGGAAATCATACAACATGCACACTCAAATGTTAATGAATTTAAAAGTCACTATACAGATGAAAAAAACACACTTTCTATAGAAAAAAGCTACACCATCACATGACAAAAAGTACTCAAAAAATTTATTACACTTTTAAAAGAATGAAATATTAAAACCATATTAGACCAATTAGATATCCTATTCTCCTTTATAGGCATGCTTTTCCTATTTACAATCCTACCATTAATTGCCCTATTCATAAAGTTCGACTCACCTGGCCCTCTCTTCTTTTTCCAAACCAGAGTCGGACGCTATGGAAAAAAGTTTCAGTTTATCAAATTTAGAACCATGGAAGTCAATGCACATACTAACCAATGGGAACTTGATATGTTTAATGAAACAGCAGGCCTCACTTTTAAAATGAAAAATGACCCGCGAATTACCCGTGTCGGAAAAGTTTTACGGAAAACAAGTTTAGATGAACTGCCCCAATTATGGTCTATTTTACTCGGGCATATGTCCTTAGTGGGGCCACGTCCCCCTCTCCTCAAAGAGTTTGAACACTATGACTCCAAACAAAATTTAAGAATGACCGTCCCCCAAGGTCTCACGGGGTTATGGCAAGTACGAGGCCGGTCAACTCTTGGGTTTGATGATATGGTGGATCTAGATGTTAAATACGCACTCCATACTTCTTATTGGCTCGACCTTAAAATCATCTTATATACGATTCCTACTGTTTTACTCGGAAGAGGTGCAAAATAAATGAGTGAAATCACCTTATCCATTGTGACCTATAATCAAAGCGAACTTTTAAAAAAATTTGTAGAGGTTTATTTAGATTGCCAAGATTCTAGCCCTTCTAAAACATCACTGCTTATTATTAATGATGGTTCAACGGATCAAACAAAAGAATATATTCATCAACTATCATTAAAACATCCCCTTATTATTATCTACAACGGAGAACATCATGGGATTAGTCACGCACGCAACACCGCTTTAAAACTTTGCCCCACACGGTGGGTCGCTTTTACCGATACCGATTGCATCCTAGACAAAGATTATTTTAATACGCTTAGACTGATCCCCAGCTTATACCCAAATAAAACTGCCATTGAAGGACGAGTTCTTCCTGAAAAATTTAACCCCTCCAATTCCTTTACACATAAAATGTCTAACACCCAAGGAGGAATGTTTACCACTGCAAATATGATCTTTAATGTGGCAAAAACTTTAGAACTAGGGGCATTTGATGAAGAATTTATTAACTATCGTGAAGACATCGATCTTGGTTTAAAGATAAATTCTAAAGATCCCATCCCCTTCTTCTCACAACTTAAAATTACACATCCTAATCTTCCTCGGCACTTGGCTACAGAAATATTCAAAACAGTTCAGCGCACAAAAAACATCATTCTATCCGAACACCTCCTTTATCATAAACATCCTCAGATGTATCAAACCGTTAGGTTTCAAAAAAATGCAACCAGAACGTTAGATGCGTTTTGCAAAAAAAACTCCTTTACCCAAATAAGACAATTTCTTTTCCTTTATAGAAAGCACTACCGTTCTAACCCCGATAACCAACAATTAAAGCACTTTCCTCATATTATTTTTAGCGGTTTTAGGGTTACTTTTCTGGCACTTTGGGAACAATTGATTTTTAATTATTTTACTTTTAAATTGAAAAGAAAAATGAGGGTTAATCATTCCGAATCCTAGTGAAATAAGGCTTTTATTAGTTTGGAATGGAGCATTAGTTCCCTCTTATCAGGTATTTTTTTCTGAATTAAGTCAATATCTTAAGTTATCCGTTCTCTCTCCTAAAAAATGGAAACACGGATCCAAAGTATTTACTTTTAAAAAGGAAATTGTTCCCTATCAATTGTCAGCTAGTCGCTTTCTCTTTCAGAACACTTCTCATTACATTATACCAAGTTTGTTCCTTCACTTATGGAAAAAAAACATTACCCATATTTATTGGATGGATGAATTAGATAGAGGGAGTACCCTTCTTCATTTGTTATTTCTCAAAATATTTTTTCCCCGTATTAAAAGGGTTACCTATTCCTTACAAAATATTAAACAACCCTCTTACTATCGTTTTTGGCATAAAGTGTTTCTCTTCTTCAATTGCAAATTAATACACGGTGCCATTGCGGCCACCCAAGAATCTGAAAAAATATTAACACCAATGTTCCAAGGGCCTATTTCAACAATCCCCCTTGGTGTCTCTCCCCTATTCTTCTCACGAGGAAACAAACAAGAATTGCGACAAAAAAAAAGTATACCAACTGATAAGACTGTTCTCATTCATGCAGGAAGTATCCATGAAGCCAAGGGCATTGACACCTTAATACAATCATCACAGCATCTTTCCCATCTCTTTATTCTTCTTATAGGAACAGGCCCTCTTGTAGAAGAACTCAAAAATACGATACACCCTAACCTTAAAATTATCAGCCCCCTTAGCCCCAAGGCCTTAACAGAATACTATCAATTATCAGACTATGTATTTTTGGGATCAAAAACAAAGCCTTACTGGAAAGAGCAAATTGGAAGAAGCCTTTTAGAAGGTATTCTATGCGGTTGTGTCGCCGTGGGAAGTACTTCAGGTAACATTCCTGAAATTATTCCTCAATCCCATTTATTATTTAAAGAAAATGATATTGATTCTCTTACAGCACTTTTAAAAACCCTCCCCCTTATTGACGAAAAACAAGAACACCAAAAGCAGTCTGAGCATGTGTCTCGTCACTATACTTGGTCAGTCGTGGCAGAACAAACCTTCCATTATTTCAATTCACTCTCATGAAAATACTCTTTATCCATAGAAACCTCCCACCAGACTCTTATACAGGCGTCGCCTTGCAAGTCCATCGCTTAGCAAATGAATTAACACAAAAAGGGCACCAACTCCACATTCTTACCCTCTCTCAAAAGCCTTTTGATGCTCTATACAACGTAATTACAATAAGCTCTGCTTTTTTAGAATTTAAAATAGCCTCTATTTTTAAACGCATCCTTGTACCCTTTCTCTTTTCAAAAGTCAAATTAAAGGACTATGACATTATACATGTCCATGGGGATGGAGGGTTTCTCCCCTATGGAAAAAATGTGCTGCGTACATTTTATGGAACCGCACAATCAGAAATGAAGCGTTCTAAAACCCTTAAGGGAAAATTAGCACAGTTATTCTCTAGTATTATGGAAAAAAAAGAAGACAAAAAATGCCTTGCACACTCATTTTCAGTGGGCATTTCTCCCTCAGTAAAACAGCATTTAAAAAGTGTTCAAAAAATAATTCCTTGTATGCTCTCCCCTTCCTTTCTCTCTCTCTCACCAAGCTCCCCTAAATCGAGCTCCCCCAGTATCCTATTTATGGGTTCTACAAATTCCCGAAAAAGAGGGGAATGGGCAATGGAGCTTTATTTAAATTTAAAAGAATCTATCCCTGACTTAGTTATGCATTATGTAGGGAACCAAATAGCCCAAGATAAAGCTTACTTCTCAAAGTTAAACCGTCATCATTGTGACTCCATTTTATTTTATGAAAAAATTTCTCAAGAAAAGCTCACTTCTCTCTATCGAACATCATGGGTTTACTTAAGCCTCTCTTCTTATGAAGGATTTGGAGTCAGCCTCATAGAAGCCATGTACTCCCAATGCTTAGTGGTAACAACAGAAACAGAGGGAAGTCGGTTTATTTTTAATGACCTTGAGTGTTACTTTTCTATCAACAAAAATACGGCTTTATCAAACTTGAAAAAGTCACTTATAAACCTCTCCCTAAACAAGAAAATGACTCAACTAGCACTCATTGCTTCACAAAATTACCTTCCCTCTGTCATTGGAGAAAAATATGAAAACACTTACAAAGAACTACTCAGTCGAGTCAAATAATTAAATGCAAGTTTCATTCCCTTTCTCAAAAGAAAAAATAAATAGTGAGACTACTTCTCTACTCTTTTGGAAGGTTGGTATTTACCCTCTTCTCATCTTACTTGGTCTCTTTTTTGCATGGCGAATAACAAAAATCCCCTCTCGAGCAGAAACATCCTTTTTTATTACTTCTAGCATCTTTATTATTGGATTAAAATACCCCAAGGCCTCATTAAACTTTATACTCATTTTTTCCTGTTTTATCCCCCTTTTTAGGAGGGCCTATTTTTCTCTTTATGAAAAACCAAATTTGGATTTTCTTATGTTAATTACCGACGGAGCCCTTATCTCTCTCTTTTTAGCAATTGTGATGAGTTGGATTATCAATAAAACAAAATACAAAGACAAATTGTCTCTACTTATTTTTTCCTTTATAGGATTCTTAATTATAAAAATATTTGTATTAAATATGGGTTCTACCATTAATTCACTTTTTGCATTTAAGTTTTACGGTCTGTACATCCTACTTTATTTTGCAGGAAGCTCTTTGATTACAAAACAGAAAAACATCAAAAAAATACTCACACTCTATTCTATTGCCTTATTTTTTACCGCTCTCTACTCTATAAAACAAATACTATTTGGTTATTTTGAATTTGAGAACCTTTGGATCAATTCTATAAAATTTACTACTTTGGCCATTGATGGGCAAATAAGAACATTCTCAAGCTTTGCATCACCTGCTGCACTCTCAGACGCTATGTGTATTTTATTTATATTAGGAAGCTACCTCACCCTTCACAAACCTATTTATACAAAACTATCTGGGTTTATTTTAATTTTAAGCTCCATTCCCCCTTTGTTATTTGCCACTGTACGAAGCAATTGGATCGCCTGCCTATTAAGTATTTGGCTTATGTATGTTCTCTTTAGAAAAATGAACCGGAAAATGATCTTTTTTAACATTATCTTGCTCCCTATAATATTTTACTTCATGATGGGAAGTAATACGGCTTCAGAGTCAGCAAGCTATGCCCATCAGGAATCCGATTTACAAACACAAAACATGACACAAGTCATGATTACCAATCGAACCAAAGCATTAGCGAACCCCATACAAGAAGACAGTTTTCAAAAAAGAGTCGAAACGTGGGACATCATCATCAAAGAAGTATACTATAACTACCCTTTGGGAAAAGGACTGGGAACCACCAGTTACGCTCACAGCTTTTACTTTCAAATTCTAGGAGAACTTGGTTATTTAGGTTTGCTTTTATTTCTTCTTATCCTCTACATGGTTATTCGTAGAGGAATTATACTGATTCGATTTTCAACAAATCATGATACTAAACTTTTGGCTACTGCTCTTACCAGTATCCTCTTAATTATTTGCTTATTAAATATTACAGGCACCCATTTAAACTCACATCCTTCTGATATTATCTTTTGGATAGCTTGTGGATTTATTTCACAGCTTTACAGACAACATGTAAAACAAACCTTACTAGACGAACCGAAAATAAGTCATGCCTAAAAAAGTGTTAATTATTGGCCACCCTTTAGCGGCAAAAGAAAATCGACTTGCTTATAAAAGTAATTCCGAGATTCAATACTTCTTTTGCGTACCTTCCACATGGGTATCAAGAGGAATGAAAAATAAATATGTTTCACTCGATAAATCAGAAACCCACCTTTCAACTTTAAAAACCTTTTTTTCTGGATTTAATAGCTTCTATATTTGGAAGAATTTAACCCCCTTAATCACTCAACTCAAACCTGACTTCATCTATTGCTGGGGAGAAGCTTGGTGCTTGAGTACTTTTCAAATAGCACAAATAGCAACAAAGCTATCCATTCCCTTTAGCTTTTATTCTGCAGAAAATCGGCCGAAACGACTTCTTTTTCCCTTTACAAAAATACAAGCCTATGTTTATCAAAAAGCCACCCACGCAATTGCCATTACTTTAGAAGTGAAAAAGCGGTTACAGAGTTCAGGCTTTAAAAAACCTTGTTTTATCATGCCCCTTTCCATCCCTCACTTTGCTCCCCTCACTCCCAATCCACAGAACAAAGAAATAGCCTATGTGGGCAGACTCATTCCTCTCAAAAGAGTAGACCTCCTCATTGATTTTTTAAAACAAAGACCTGATTATTCCCTCAAAATTATTGGAGACGGCCCGACTCGTAAGCAACTTCAGGAGCAAACCAAACATGAGCAACTCCAACAACGAGTCCACTTTGTAGGGACAATTGACAACAACCAACTTCCCCTTCAATTACAAACAGCTTCTGTTGTTGTTATCCCTACTTCTGAAAACAATTACCAAGCAGAACAATTTGGAAAGGCTGCCTTAGAAGCAGTCATGCTCGGTTTACCCGTAATCACCTCCCACACAGGGAACTATATTGACTTAGAAAAAGAAATCACCACACTTTATACTGTTAATTTAAAAATCAAAAACAACCTCGCTAAGGCCATACAAAACTTAGAGAACCATTATCCTAACTCACTCGAATTATCTCAATCTCGTGACCATGTTTTTTTAAACTATTCACATGATCATCTCTGTCACAAATGGAATGAACATTTTTTAAATAATGAAAAATAGACAGCAATTAAAGATAAACCAACTCGAAAGAACCTTCACTACTGGGGTTCTAAAGGTACTCCACCTTCTCCCCCCTTTTTGGTTGCCTAAAAAACGTGAAATTAAAAAAGCACTTGTTGTTAAATACTGCTGTTTTGGCGATGCGATTCTTTCACTTTACGCATTAAATGAATACAAAAAAACAACCCATTCTAAAATGGATCTTCTCTGTAGCCACCGTGTCTATGCCGTCTATAAACAATCAGGAATTTTTGAAAATATTTATACACTCCCTGTCAGGGGAGAAAATATCGCGAAAGAGGTTCTTTCACTCGCTTTTGTAAAGTCTTGCTTTCAACTCTTTCTTGGACTTCGAAAGACAGCCTTTCAAGAGTTGATAGACTTAGAGCTTTATCGAACTTCTCCTTTAATTTTAAAACCTTTGTTAAACATCCCTCAATCGAGAGGGTTCCATGTACCTGATGGGCCTTTAAAAGAATATGACTTTAGTACCACAAGAGGAAAAGAAACTCCTGAATGGCTTTGTTTTTTTCAACTTTTAGAATTACCCGAAAGGCCTGAGAATCAGCTTCTCTGTCCCCTTGCTCTCAACTCTGCTCAACAGACAAGAGAGTCAAATGAAGTTACCCACTCTTCCATACCCCTCAAAATTGGACTCGTCATGGGTTCTTCTCCTAATTGGCCTCAAAAAAAATGGCCTCTTCATTATTTTATTCAATTGGCACATGCCTTACAAAATTCAGGGTACCAACTTATACTTTTTGGAACAGCAATAGAAAAAGAAGAGAGTGATATTTTTAGCCGTTCTATGAAGCAACCTGTTGAAAATACTACAGGATTGCTCACTTATTCCGATTTAATCAAAAAGGTTTCCCAATGTCATTTAGTGGTGGGAAATGATACAGGAACTTTGCATTTGGCTGCTGCTTGTGGAGTTAAGACACTTACTTTATTTGGACCCACTAACCCTAAAAAATGGAAACCTGTGCATGGGGAGGTGGTTCTTCTCGAAAAACTAAAGTGTCGGCCGTGTTATTACCTTAGTTCCATGCCCGATTGTGATCATTTTAGTTGTTTGTATAAGCTTTCGCCTCAAATAGTTCTATCTCGGGTTTTGGAAGTGGTACAGGGGCTTGAGTGGAGATAAATAAGAGGAGATAGCCGACCGATGAAACACACAAAAGTGTTGTTGAATAACCTGGAATGACGGGGGAAGATGGAATGACTGGATCATTTATTATCTTTGTAAGGATGAAACTTAAAATAACTTTTGCCTTATTATTGCTTGCCCTCCTGTTCTCTTTCTATGGATATTTTCAATCTGAAACACGCAAACAACGGATTTTGCCTTTTCCCGAAGGAACAACCTACCCCTTTGAAATTAAGCAAGGGATGTCTACCAAAAACATTGCCAACAGCTTACTTGAATTCGATTTCATCTCGAATAAAAGCATTTTTGAATGGCTCGCTCGATTTAAAGGCTTTGATAAAAAAATTCAATCGGGGCTTTACCTTATTCCACAACGGGTAAGCATGACTGAATTGCTTGTCCTTTTTACCACGGGAAAGGTTGCCACCATCAAAGTCACCTTGCCCGAAGGGCGTAATTCATGGGAGTACTTTGGCATACTTAAAAAACACTTTGCACTAGACAGTCTGTTGTTTGATTCCCTTGTCCATGACCAACAATTTTCTTTAAGCTGTTCCATTAATGCTTCTAGCTTAGAAGGCTATTTGTTTCCTGATACTTATGACTTCCCTTACAAAAGTACCGAAAGGCAATTGCTAAAAATTTTAACTCGTCAATTCAATCAAGTCCTTCAATCCCTTCCTCTCAAAGGCTCTGAAGTCTACCAAAAATATGGGTTACATGGGCTTCTGACCCTAGCTTCTATTGTAGAAGAAGAGGCTATGGTGGCAAAAGAACAGCCCCTAATTGCAGGGGTTTTTTATAATCGATTACTTAAGAATTGGCCTCTAGGGGCTGACCCCACTGTGCGATTTGCCATTAAAAAATTAAGAGGCCCTCTGTACCGCTCTGAATTAGCAAATACCTCTCCCTATAATACTCGATTACATACTGGCCTGCCTCCTGGTCCAATTAGCAACCCAGGTAAAGGAGCGATTCTTGCCGCAGCAAGCCCTGACAAAACACCTTATATGTTTTTTGTCGCTAAGGATAACGGGTCAAGGGAGCACTATTTTTCGGAAACCAACAAGCAACACGTGTCTTTTAAAAATAAAAGAAAAGATAACCAACAAAAATAAAAACAAGAAAAAAAGCTTTAATGGCTTCTATTAGCTAGCATCTCACAAAGGTCTTTGAGATAACCCTTCTCTTTTGATTCTGGGAATTTTTTAATTGTATCAAAACAAGCTTCAATTTTTTCGAAAGCAATATCCTTCGCTTTTTGAAAAGAGCCTGATTGTGTGAGCATCGCACTGATTTCCTTCATGTCCTCTGCACCCACCTCGCCATTGATCAAAGCTTCCATCTTCGCTTTATCTTCACTAGAACAAGATTCAAAAAATAGAATTAAAGGCATGGTGGTTAATCCATTTTGAATATCACTATTTTTAGCTTTGCCTAAATCCTCGGCACCAAAGCCATAATCCAATAAATCATCAATAATCTGAAAGGCCATGCCCATGTTCTTTCCTAAGTTAGCAGTCTCTTTGACTAACTCATCATCAAACCCAGCAATGATAGCACCACATTCACCGCAAGATTCCCAAAGAGAAGCTGTTTTTCCATAGATGACTTCATAGTACTCTTCCATGGTTAGGCCTAACTTACCTGAATGTTCTATTTCAAGAATCTCACCTGCAACGAGTTTACTTGAACTTCCACTAATACTTGTCGGAATGCGTCTGTCTTCATCTTCAATGATAAGTTCTAGGGCTTTAGATAAAGCATAATCTCCCACAAGTACGGCAATTTGAGCGCCCCACTTTTTATGGGCGGTTAACTCATGGCGACGGCGTTCACTTTCATCAATAATATCATCGTGAACCAAAGTGGCTAAGTGCAAAAGCTCAATGGAGGAGGCCACCAAGGCTGCACGCCTTTGTGAGAAACCCTTTTTTGTGGCAGCAATTAAAAAAACGAATGTGGCTCGCATGCGCTTTCCCTTGCGAGAGACCAATTCATCCATATAAAAAGAAAGCCGACCCGGTGCATTTTTACTGACCGCCTTCATAATCTCATGGGATTCATCTAAGCCAGAGGAAACACTGTCTTTAATTTCATTCAATACATTTGGAAATACTACTTCTTTCATAATCTCTAGTTCTAAAATCGTGGAAAATTTAATAAATCAACAGAGAATCCCCATAACTAAATAGCCTATAAGAGTTTTCTATGGCCTGCTTGTAAATATTTTGGGTTTTTGTGACCCCCAACAAGCTACAAACCAGCATAAACAGGGTAGACTTTGGCCAATGATAATTTGTGAGCAACCCATCCACTGCTTTCCATTGGTAACCAGGGTAAATAAAAATGCCTGTTTCCCCTTTACTCGCTGTAAAACCAGCCTCTTTTTGATGCACCGTTTCCAATACCCTCGCACTGGTTGTCCCCACACAAAATATCTTTTTTCCCTGTTTCTTTACCTCATTGAGGGTGCTGCTAGCGGATTCGGATAATTCATACCATTCTTTGTGCATCGGATGATCTTCAATTTCTTCTGTTTTAACAGGGGCAAAAGTCCCCGCTCCTACGTGTAACACGACTTTTACCAAATGCACGCCTTTTTGGGCGATGGCTTGGAGCATTTCTTCTGAGAGGTGCAAACTCGCTGTAGGGGCAGCCACAGAGCCTTCTCGTTCTGCAAATACACTCTGATAATCATCCACATCTTTTGCTGTAGGCTCTCTTTTAATATATGGGGGAAGGGGAACTCGGCCAAACTCATCCAATTTACTTCTGAATTGCTCTCCCGTACTCTCAAAAGAGACCACACGTTGCCCATTTTCTAATCGTTCTTCAAAAAGCCCTTCAAAACCTTCTCCAAAAGTCACCACCGTACCAGGGTGACATTTATTGGAGGATTTACTCATGACACTCCATTTTTCCATATCTCCTGGTAAACGAGAAAGGAGAAGTACCTCGACCTTTGCCCCTGTTTTAAGAGAACCTATCAAGCGAGCAGGAATGACCTTTGTTTTATTGAGTACAAGGGCATCACCAGAAACAAGGTGATCAATGAGATTCTTTGTCTGTTCATGCTCTACCCTATTCGAATCCACCGCAGCCTTTTCCACAGTCATCATCCTTGATTCTCCTCTTCTTAAGGGGTAATCGGCGATTAAGGCCTCCGGAAAGGAAAAATCAAAGTCTGTGATGCTACTCAAAAGAAGCCCTCGATAAAATGGCCATAATAGAAAAATTGGAAGGACATAAAAGCAAAGAGTCTTTTATTCCTCTTCTCCATCATCCAAGGGTAATTCTAACAAGGGAACCGATTGAAGGGCATTGCCTGCTATTCCTTTAATGGAACCATACATGGAAGTGGTATTGAGTAAAACCTTTTCTAATTGCTTTTCCCTTTTCTTCCAAATTCCACGTAGAGATCGCTGTTCGCTTTCAAGGTCGGATTTCATTTGAGTAAACCCCTCTACTATCCCTTCGATTTGCATTTGAAACTCATTACTCGTTAAGAAGTCGTATAACATACTCATTTTATCGCCTTTATTTTCTTGCGACACAAGAGCGCTGCTTACCTTGATGATGCCCTCGCGCAACACGGTACATAAGCCCTTAAATTCTTCGAAGGTACAAATCCAAATTCCCTCTTTTAAACCGAGGCGTTCCATTTCTGTGGGCATGGCTTCTGTCACCAATACACCAACATGGGCTCCCTTTTCTCGGATATCCGCTTTAAACTTTTCTATCCAATTAGGCTGAAAGGATTTTGTCCGTTTACTTTCATAATAAATGGTTCCACAGTTTTGTCGGGTGCGTGTATGCACAATTTGTAAGCAGTCGGCCCCTCTTTCGCCTTTTTTAATTTCCTGTATGCCATCTAAAGGAAAGTTTTCTGCAAGCCATTCTTCAATGGCTAACTCCTGTACTTCTCCTTGTGTTTGCATGGATCCTTGCTCTTGTTTGCGCTTCATTTCTTCTGTGAGCTTCTTCTGATCTTCTAACTGCTTTCCTAGTTCTCTTAGCTTGAGCTCACTTTTATCGCTTTCTTCTTTCTGAATTCTCTCTTTTTCTTCTAAAAGCCGTTTGTTTAATTCTTTGACCGAAGCGGCCTTTAATGTGTCTTCTAATTCATCTTTTTCTCTTTTGATTTTTTCTAATTCAGCAGAAGTTTTATTCAATTCCTTAAGTTTAGTTGATTTATCATTTAACTCCTCTCGCAATACCCGTATTGCCCCAGACTGCTCTTCTTCTGCCTCGGCCTTTATTCTTTTTTTTAAGGCCTTCTCCTGCTCTTTTAACCCCTCTTGAATCTGCTTGGCAACTAATTCATCATGATGCTTCTTTTCTCGCATAAACCGTTTTTGCTCTTCTGCAAACTGTGCCAGTTGGGCTTCATTTTTTGTCCTATCTTTAACCAGCTGCTCTCGGTACCGCTTTCTCAATTGATCATCGACCTGTTTATAAAGGAGATCGTTGACATCGATTTCTTCCCGACACTTGGGACAATTTATTTTACTTTTTTCCTGACTCATCACACACCTTTCAATACATTTAAGCAAAGACCAATGGGCTACGTCCTAGCCTTTTCAATCTATTTTTGTGCTCTAAATTTAATAAGGATTCTAAGGCTTCGTGCTCTTTTTTATGTCTTGATCAGGTTCTTGCTTATTCTTTGGCGGAATATCTTTTATTGCCCCAAAACTAAGGGCTTGTTCTGCGGCATAAACCACTAAGTCACTGGGGTCATTCAATAAGCTTTCGGCGACATCTTCGGCAACTTCCTGATTCAACTTTCTTAAAGCTAAAATACCCTCTAATCTTATCTCTGAATCCTTATCTTGAGTGACTTTAATCAAACTCTTTGTAAATTCACTGCGCTGACTTAGCCCCATGACGATAATAGCATGGAGTCTTATGTTTCTTTTCAAAGATAAATCTTCGACTATAAACTTTAAAATTCGACTCGATGCCCCCCTCATTCCTATTATTTTTTTTCTTAATTTTAAGACATCTTCTGGATCAAAAGGTGCTTCTGATTCTATTTTTTCTGAAATTTTTATGAGATACCTTTTAATTTTAATTTCTTCTTTTTCTCTTTTTGTTCTTTGAGTGTTTTGCATCTCTCGCACTTGAGACTGTGCCATTCTCAAATTTTTTCTCATGCCCCCAAGTTCTTTATCTAACACTATCTGTAAATTTTCAATTTCTCTGAGACGCTCTTGTTCCTGTTCTCTCTTTTTCTTTTCTACAACTTTTACTTTTTGTTTGTGTTTTTTTTCTGCTTCTTCCTTTTCTTTGACTTTTTGCCTTCTATTACCAAATGTAAAGGCTACAGAAACATTGACACCAGGAGATACATAGGCTTTTTCACTGAGTTCACTCGGAGTGGCATAAAGTCCAAAAGAACCCTCTTTGAAAAACCATAATTGAAGTTCCTGAAAACCTATTGAAAATAAAACATGAGGATAAACCTCTTTGGTGACATTCAATTGATGATGAAAAGTATTATACCGTTGAAAAGTATTATATCCTATGCTCAATTGATTATTTAGTTTTTGTTGAAAACCTGCATGGATAGAAACAGGCTTCTCTTCTGTTCTTGAATTAATCACAAGTCCCATTTTAATCTTAGCCCCCCCCTTAACTAATGAGGAAGCACTCAAATAAAATTCATTGGTAAGTTTTTCTACTTGCACAGTGTTTTTAACTCTATACATATAACCTTCTTGTGACCCATACAGCGATCGCACCCCTAAAACCACATCAGGAATCCAGTTCTTCTCCTGAGAATCATACAAGAGGGCTTTTCCTGAAAAAGAAAATTGTTTTTCTAAGCCATAATCAAACCCCACCTGAAAACGAGGGCTAATCCCTATATAAAGAGAGGTATTCATAGGAAAGTGAAAAGAAGGAATGGTATCGCCTCCCTTCCCTATTTTCTTAGTTTGAAAGGAGTGCATCCGCGAAACCACCATAAAACGAGGGTCTTTCATAAAATCAGCATTTGCAATGGATACCGCATTTAACTGAGCTTCAGAAAAACCCAAACCTAACCCTAGACAAAGAATCCAACTTCTTTTCACAATAAATAAAGCCATGCGCATACTTTATTTATTATCCGAAAATTAAGTGATTGAAACAAGCGACAAGTAGAGGTTAACTACCTTGGTTTGATTCCAGACGAGCTGGAATGACAGGGGCTCTATACTGTGGAGGATTCCAGACGAGCTGGAATGACGGCAAAATACTTTACATATCCTTGAGTGTGTCCACCTCTTTTTGGGTGAGGTTTCGATACTCCCCTTCTCTTAAATTTTCGAGCCCTACCCCTGCAAAAGAGATTCTTTTTAAATCTTTCACAAAATACCCCAACTCCTCAAAAATCCGTCTAATCTGTCTATTTTTCCCTTCGAATAAGGTCATTTTTATTGCTTTAGACTTTATTTCAACTTCAATCGGACGAGACTTATAACCATCCAAAAAAAAGCCTTTTTCAATGAGCTTTTTATCTTTCTCTGCTAAGGGTTTGTGAATCCTTACTTCATAGACCTTTGCCTTGCCCCCTGGACGAAGCAATTTTTCGATCAAAGCTCCATCATCACTCAACAACACTAAACCACGAGAATTGAAATCTAA
>CAZLBO010000014.1:0-15586 GCA_964557725.1 uncultured Bifidobacteriales bacterium
TATTTAAATCAGTACACAACATCTAGTGGTGACCCACATGAAATCCTGAAGAGCCTAAAATAAAAACAGTTAATCCATTACAAAAACCCGATGGCCAACCATCGCTCCAGAAATGGATTTAATTTGAAGTTGATAAACTCCCAAAGGTAAGCCCACTGTAGACAAACGAATCAAACGATTATTTTTGAACTCTCCCCTCTTTACTCTTTTACCCAAGGTATTGTAAAGTATAACTCTATAAGTTTCATTCACCTGAGATACTATTTCTATAAAACCGTTCCCTTGAAAAAACTTAATCTTTTCACCCTTTAAAAAGGCCTCTTTCTTTATGCCAATTGGGTCTTTAATTCCTGCCGTGTATTCTAAAGAACGCAAAACCAATAGCTTAAAAAAGTTTGTACTCGTCCCCTCTTTATTGTGAACCAATGCCGTATAAAACATCCTTGCCCCTGTTACACTATCCTCACTAAACCATGTATTAGGATGCCTTAACTTAATAGGCAAAGCCAATTGAGCCACATTAAGTCTTGTGTGTGTGTGAGTCGGAAAAAAGGACTCATCCGTGTAATACATAACCTGCGCTTTATCAAAAAAAGGGCCTTTGTTAAAATCATACCACTCATCAAATAATTGATAACTATCAGGTAAACCTGTCATAATCACATGACCTGCAACCCCTGCATTCTCTGTTTTTTCCATGCGCCCATTTTTTAAGCTTCCTTCATGCCCCTCATAAAGACCTAGCAGTAATTCCTTGCGAAACCAATCCCAATCCCCTTCTCTTGGTGTTCCCGCTGTGTGATAGCCCACCCAATGCCCACCGCCTTTTATATAATCTTCAAATGCCTTTATCTGCGTACTGTCTAAATCTTGATCCATTCGAAAAGCATAATTAAACACCACCACATCAAATTTCTGAAGATTAGCCAGTGTGAAATCAGAAACGCCTTTGGTTTCTGTTAAAGAAAACCCTATTTGTTGGCTAAGCTCTTTGATGTACCCTTCTACGACTAATGAAGCCTCTTTGTGAACCCCTGTTCCGCGATAACCATGTAATAGAACCTTTGCTTTTGAGAGGTTAGTATTTGCTAAAGCCACCACTTTAACACTATCCTCATTTTGAGAAAAAGCCTGAAAAGGAGCTCCTAAAAAAAACAGCCCCAAAACAATCAGACTTAATACTTTACCCTTCCTATTCATCAATCATCCCTATTTTTAAACCACATCCTAAACATAGACAACACTCTCTCGTTATTGAATCATGACTCTTTGTGTAGCATCAAAACTTTTACCCTTGATTCGAATAAAAGCAAGTCCCTTAAAACCCTTCACATCTTTATAAACATAATTACCCGATGTTTCTTTCTTTAAAGATTTAATTTTATTTCCTATCACATCATACAATGTCACATTAAAATTTTCAGTAGAGTAAACACGCACCTTCAAAACTCCTTTTGTCTGTGTCACTGTAACCTTTGGCTTTAGTGTTAAATCAGAAGAATAAACACCAGTGGTTTTTGTAAGGCATTGAATCCCATCATCATATTGAGCGTTGCTCTTATACTCATTATAATTTTTATCCATACAACCCAGTACATCCGCAGGGCCAATGTTATTTAAGGTATAGTAAGCAATATCAGTCCATATTCCATTATTTGAAGCTGATTTTATTTTTGAAAAGTCAAAGTGGAAAATAGTAGAAGGCATTAAGCTATCCGCATGTTGCAAGTCTTGAGCGTTAAGAGTTAAAGTTGCCCGCATTTTGTCTTGAGAAAGAGTGACCGATTGAATAGAGACTGTTCGTTCTCCTATTTTTGCTCCTCCCCCATAAGCCTTTTTTGGCTCTACCCCAAAGCGTTTAAGTAAATAATTAGACAATACCCCTGCACTTGCTCCTGCTGGGCTTGAAAATTCGACTTCAAAAGCATTCGCTTGAGAGCGAATAGCCTTAACCTCAAATACAGATTTTGAGTTACGAACAAATTTCTGCAATCCAAACAGTTTATTCTTCCATCCCCAATCAGTACTATCCCCTAACCCCCCAGCAAAAAACTCACCCTTACTATTTTGATTTATTTCATTAATCCCCACTTCAAATCCATTTCCAAAATCAAGTACCATTCCCTGATACTTTCCCTTAACCTTTTCTATAAAAACCCGGCGAATCCCCCCTGCAAAACTCGCATCGCCCACTAAAAATTGACCTGTAAACTGGCCCTTTTCTAAAAAATGCGGATGAGTTGGAGAGTTATTCATTGCCCCCTGTATCAACCAAACAGCAGGAGCGTCTTGTGGTAAATGACTACCGCTTGAAGGTTGAAAAGGAGTTTTGTCATGCCCATAAAACTGACCTTTTTCCGCATGGATAAATTTGTTATGAGGAAGCCATTGCCCCTGATTATCCGTAACAAAAATATCCCCTGCCTTATTTTTTTCTATTCCATTAGGGTTTCTCAACCCACCCGTTAATATCTCTGTCGTGCCATTTTTAGCCACTTTTAATACGCAACCTCTGTACTGATGTAATGTATTGTCGCCATATTTTTTACTTGTATGATTAACCGAAACGCTAAAATAAAAAAAGCCTTGATGGTACACTGGCCCTGTCGCCCACATCCTATCCCCTTTAAAAAAATCACTGAGTAAATAATTCTTTTCTTCGGGAATTCCATCCTTATCTTTGTCTATCAACTGGGTTAAATGGTCTCTTTCTGTTAAATAAACAGTATCATTCACCACTAAAACATCCATGATATCCGTAAAGCCTGTTGCATATTCCTTTACGGTGACCCCAGCATTACTCGTTCCTTCTGTCCCTGTAAGCAAATAAATTTTAGCCTCATCATTTGTACTATGTTTTTTAGGCTTAAGATCCGTCACCGTAAGTATCATTTTTCCATCTGATAAAAAATCAATTCCCGTCACTTTAGGCTGAAAATTTGCAGGGCGAATCGTAATTAAATCGTATCCAGGATGAAGCGTCTGATTAAGTGAGAATACTTGTTGTAAAAAAAACAGCGTTATTAGCGTTAATTTCTTCATAAAAGCCTATACCCCACCTCTCATTTTAGACTGACTTAAAGAAAACTCTTTTATATTAAGGTGTGTATGCCCCTAATATAAAATCCACAATCGGTTTAGGATCAGCCAACCCATGCTTATGTCCCACACCAGGTTTTACAATCACCTGAATGCTTCCGCCAAGTGCTTTGTATCTTGTTTCAATAATTCCTGTATTCTCTGCTACAGGTACCACATTGTCAGCATCTCCAATCACATGAAGCAACGGCACTTTTGCTGCTGCCAAAGGCCCTAAGGTATCAATAGGATTTTTGGTATAAGCCTTTGCGACATCATCATTTTCAAATTCATAAATTTTCAAAAGTCGATTCCAATCAGCGCCTGATCCCCTTCCTGTTCCAAAGCCACCTGGCCAGCTTTTGAAATCACACACAGGCGCGTCCGCATAAATAGCACTCACTTTATTCGCATTCCGAATCGCCCAATTGAAAATAATCAACCCTCCCCGACTCATCCCCTCTAAGGCTGGTTTTTTATTAAATCCATGATATTCCGTTAACATTGCATAAAAAGCATCCCATTGTTCAAGAGCCTTTTGACCTCCATAAAGATGAATTACATCCGTATAAACCAGATGATACCCAGCCTTTAAAAGTTCTATATCCATATTTGGCTTATGCTTCCAAAAACGA
The DNA here is from genome assembly GCA_964557725.1 of uncultured Bifidobacteriales bacterium. Classification (GTDB taxonomy): domain Bacteria; phylum Fibrobacterota; class Fibrobacteria; order UBA11236; family JADFYW01; genus CAZLBO01. The sequence goes on from CAZLBO010000014.1 coordinate 3,714, forward strand.
GCACGCCATACCCATGGAGTTCCTTTTTTTACACTGTCAGGCAACACCACATAGGTTCTTCTTCCCCTAAAATTATATTCAAACTGTCTGAACTTAGGTGAATCACCAAGAGAAAATACTTGCCCCTCTTTTCCCTTTAAAACCACATCACCAAAATCTTTTGTATATGTAGCCAGGTTCGCAGAATAAGGAGCCTTGGTCAAATGAGTGATGACAATAGAATCCAACGCAGCAGAAGTCTTCCTTAAAAAACTCCCTTCTTCTTTTGACAAAGAGTTTTGCCCTACCGTCATCATTCCCTTTTCACCATTTACAAATAGGGGAACCACCTTGTGTGTCTTGCGGTAATGTATCGATAAGAAATAGATACCTGCAGTCAATTCTCGATTAAGATGTGACATTAAATCTAGCTTCCCTACTGATGCCGTTACCTCTTGCTTGATAATTTCTGTAACCCGTTCCCCTTTTATATTATTAAGAGAAACCCGCAAACTTTGATTTTTCTCTAAACCGTAAAAAAACAATTGTCCCTTGTTTACATGCCAAACGGCACCCTCTGATTGCGAGAAAGGGTTAAGAGCTGTTATATCTGCTGAAATATGAAATTTTCCATCCACATCCGAAGTATCCTTTAAATCCAAAGTGGTTAAATGAATAACCGTTCCGGGAATAGGCTTAGCACCTTCATTCACGACTCTTCCTGTAATATTAACCACTTGGCTCATAAGTGAAGAGGCAAGTACAAGCATTGTTATTAATGTTTTCATGGCTGTAAATAAATCCTTTTTGTTTGAATATTATTCAAGTGGGAAGCTGTTTTCTGTTTAACAGATAAGAAGTAAACTCCTTCTGTCAAAGTAATACTAAGAGGTTCACTAATGACATACTGTTGATGGTTTACTTCATATGCTTTTGAAAAAAGTTCTTTTCCCAATAAATCTCGAAGAATCAAAGTAATCGAAGCCCCCTCCTGTTGAACCAAAGTAACCTCAAGCCTTTCCACAGAAGAATAATTGAAAAACCCTTGCTTCTGTTCTTTTATAGTGCCATTAATACTTACAGGTGCTTCTGAAAGAGAAAAATTATGAAAAGAAAGAGCCATGACTTCACGCGAACTTTTTAAGAAGGGACCTTTGTAAATTCCACCCCCTTCATATACATCGCCGGGTAAATAGGTAATTCCATTCGCTTGACTAGGAGCATCCAAAGTAAGAATAACCTTATTCCCTACCCCTTCCACTTTTATCACTTTATTTGGCAAGCTATCAAGGTAAAAAGCTTCTTTGATATTGTGTCCCATAGTATCATTGCCTAAAACCATAGTATTGGTACCTGTAAACTCAAGTGTAATCGATTGATGGGCATTTGTAGTATAGTAAGCTTGTGCAATGTTAGGAGAGGTTATATCCACCGTATCCGTTGCTCCATAAAAATCTCGTTCTAATAAACGAAAGGCTTGTTGTCCCATTAATGTATAAGCAGACTTTGTATAGTGACATTTATCTCCACGTAATGCAAAACCAACAGAAGCCATTGAAGTCACATCCTCGTATTTTTCTCCTAAGGTGCGTTGTCCTTCCCTAAAAGGTAAATCATCCGTACCATCATTTCCACAACCTACATTTATCTGATAACTATATATATTTTTGATCGATGAATAATCCTCATGCCAAGCTTTATAAAGTTTATCAAATTTAACCTCATATTCACTAAAGGGTTTACCTACATCCGACTCGCCTTGATGCCAAAAAACAGCCTTAACTTGTTTATCTACTCTCGCTTTACGAGTGCGATAAAGCATGGTTCCGTACCCTTTACTATTGCCTAAGCCTTCTGGATTATTGTCGTCCCTTAAACTACCGATTATTTTAGAACCCCCTAATCCTCCATTGATAATACATACAGGAACTTTGTATGTTTCTATAATGTTCTTCATCAATTCAAGCCCCCATACCCCTACTAAATGCTGGCCACAAAAGGCACATAAACCAAAACCGTGGGCATTGGCTTTTCCCCAAAGAGTATCCGCAGGGTTATACGCCTTGGTATTATTAGCTGCCGTTTGCCCCCCTAATGTTCTGGCAAATTCATTCTCATACTTTACAGACTTATCCGCTGGATGAGAGTTTGACTGACCTGCAATCAAATACACATCCCCTGCTACCAAGCTATCTCTGGCTTCTAATAAAGTAGCCTTTGTCCCTTGATGAACATATAACTCTATTTTATACTCTGCCAATTCAGCCTCTATCCAAGGTTTCAAATCAAAAGCAGCCTTATTTTGAATATAGCTTAGTGGAGCTTCATAGTTTTTATGTAAGGCCCCATTTCGATAAAGTTTTACAGAAATTTTTGTGTAGTTGAGGTCTAGGATGTTACCCGAAACCTTTACAGTAGCCCCTCCACTTGTATCTCTCGGAAATAACTGAAAATGGTTGGGGAAACTCGTTAATTCATAAGAAACCCCTTGTGCAAACAGGGACGTAGAAACGATAAAAAGAATTGCGATTATTGTTTTTGTTTTTGAAATTTTTAACATAGAATTAATCTAATGCTAATAGCCTAGAATGCAAGACAAATGAGAAAGGGCAGGAATTTAAACTAAAAAGAGGTTTTATTTTATCATTTTTAGGCTAAAAATACACTGAAAAAAAAACAGCAAATAAAACACCTTAGCCTTTTTTACTTTTTTTCTTTATTCAATAGTTGCCCTAATAGCATAGGCCATATCCCAACATGAATAAACACATCAGCCGTATTGAATACAAAATGCCACAAGGGGATACCTTTTACATCAATAAAGTCAATCACCGATCCATAAATAAATCGATCAAACACATTACTAAAGCCTCCCCCAATGATAAAACCGAAACAGATATACGATAAGGTGGTAAACTTCTCACCCTTAATAATATAAACAATAAGCCCTAACATCATCACGGCACTAAACAGCACAAAAATCCAGCCATGCCCTTGAAATAAGCCAAAAATTCCACCAAAATTTCGGACATGAGTAAAATAAAGATACGGAGATAAAACAATAGACACACCGACCGGAATACTCTTTTCAATTAAATAGCTACCTATTTGAGAAAGAGAAAACGTTCCGATAAAAAGAGTAAAGAAAAGAATTAGCTGTTTACTTTTGATCTTCATATTTATCGCCAATAGCTCCTGTTATTTAAAACAACACACTCTTTCCCCGTTTCAATCAGATATAGTAATTTCCAGCTCCTTTTTGGTAATGAATTGTAAAGTGAAAGTCAATGCGTACCAAAAGCGTTCAAAAGCGTCCCTGGCACCGCGCGTCCCTGGCACCAAATGGGGACAGGGACGAATTTACAGTTCTTTCGCAGCTTCCTGTACCAAAACACCAAACGCATTCTTTGCTTGACTATTCTTCCAGCTCTCACGAGACAATAAAGTAATTTGCCGATGGGGGGCTTTTTCTGAAAACTTTATAAATACCACCTTTTTGCTGAAATTTGCCAATCCCTTTCTTGCAATGCTCGGAACTAAAGTTAATCCAAAGCCACTATTTACTAATTGAATCAGTGTAAAAAGGCTAGAACCTGCAACTCTTTTATCATAACTCATCTGACAAAGTTTAAGTGCATGATCCGTTAAACAATGTCCTTCTTCAAGGAGCAACAAAGATTCTGATTTTAAGTCTTTAGAGCTTATCGCTTTTCTTTTTGAAAGTTTATTATCCTTAGGTAAAGCCACATAAAACTCATCATCAAAAAGGACTTCACTCTTCAAATTTCCGATAGGATAAGGTAATGCCAATAACCCTAAATCGAGTTCCCCCTGATTAAGCAAAGTCAGCATGCGATGGCTATTAACTTCCCTAATATCCAATGTCAAATGGGGGTATTTCTTCTTTACCTTTTTTAATAGACTGGGGATTAAAAACGGAGCAATCGTAGGAATAATTCCTACTTTAAGCGTAACGGAAAGAGGATTATCTTTTTGTTGTGCGTATTCAACCCATTGATTCGCTTCTTCAATCAGTTTTCGCCCCTTCTCCGCTAAATCCTTTGCCAATGGAGTTAATTTGATATTTCTTTTATTGATTCGTTCAACTAATATAAGTTCAAGCTGAGACTCAAGCTCTGCAATACCTGCACTTAATGTCGACTGCGTTACAAAGCACTTTTGAGCGGCTCTCCCAAAATGCCCCGTCTGGTCAAGAGCAGAGAGATACTGTAAATGCCTAAGGCTTGGAGGGTGATTTAACATGATTATTCGTCCACAAAAAAGGGCTGTTGTTATAAACAACCCTTTTTTTAATGGATAATTCAGCCTTTAATTTAAACAACTTCAATCATTTCAAAGTCTTCTTTGGCGACTCCACAATCAGGACAGCTCCAATCTTCGGGAATATCACTCCACTTTGTTCCAGATTTTATTCCCTCATCTGGTAAACCTTCTGCCTCATCATAAATAAAACCACATACAACACATTCATACTTCTTCATTTCACTCATTTTAGGCCTCCGATTTTTTTGATGTAAATTTGTTTAAAGTTTCTTTATAATTATTTGCGTGTCGCTCTTCTACTTTTGCGAGGGCACGAAACCTTTTTTCTGCTTTAGTTAATATTTTTGCAAACTGCTCGGCATGCTCTTTTGACTCTTTAATTTGCTCCGTCATTTCACTCGCAGCGGCTGCATTACCTTCTTCTTCTGCTGTGGTTCTGAACTCAGGATACATTTCCGTGTATTCATAAGTTTCTCCTTCAATTGCCAATTCAAGCATCTTTTCAACAGTTAAGGTTTCTGGGGGAAAAAGCAATTCTAAGTGACCATGGGCATGGGCTGTTTCTTGTTCTGCTGTTTTCTCAAAGACCTCTGCGACATCTGTTGCCCCAAGCCTACGGCAAATTTTTGCAAAATAGAGATACCTGCGATTAGCCATTGATTCCCCTGCAAAAGCAGATTCTAAGTTTTTTAACGTTTTTGACATAAAGTCCTCCTTGTTTTTTATTTTTTGATTCTGCTTATAATATATCTTATTTATACCATCGCATCTAACGAATAATATTAATATCTATAATCGTTTTTTTCGATTAAAACAATTCGACTAAAAAGGTTTTTGGTGGTTGGTGGTTCCTGGAACCAGCTGTCCCTGGCACCAAGCGTCCCTGGCACCAAATGGGGACAGGGACACTATTCCGTACACAAATTAACAAACATATTCTCAATTTTAGTGTACTCCAAAAAGTCTCTTTTTAATATTTTCCCTGCTAAGCCTTGCGAATAAATATGTCCACAATTAATCCCGAGTTTATTCAACAATCGTCCTTTGGATAACCAAGAATAATTTTTTGTAAGCCCTGCCAAGTCACTGTAACTGGTATAAATTTCAGGATTAAATTCATTAACATCTTTAATGTATCCCGCAACGACAGGGTTATTGTGAATGTACCATACAACATTCTTAAAATATTCCTCTTGAATAATTAACTGACTTTGACAGCGATTCCGAAACAACCCACCCACACGTCCATATTTTTGGTTTATATATCGGGCAAAGTAGTATCCTAAATACCACAACACTTTTGAAATATTTGCTCTTTTTGTTTCAATCAATACATGAAAATGATTCTTCATCGTTACAAAGCAATAGACATGAACATTGTATTTTTCAAGAGTATCTTTCAACAGATCAATCCAAACTAGGTTGTCCTGACGATCTCTGAATATTGTCATTCGATCCACCCCCTGATTATAAATGTGATAACAGCTATTTTCTAAATTTAACCTTGGTTTTCTCATTTTTTCTTCCTTTTTTTTAATAGTTCTCTTTTCTTCGTTCTCTAATCTTTTTGATTCCTTTTGGTGCCTGGCACCAGTCGTCCCTGGCACCGGCTGTCCCTGGCACCAAATGGGGACAGGGACAACTGCAAACCCACCACGGGACCACCTCGCATCAGTAGAAACACCCACCCCTCCCCAAAAATTACCTCAACAAACTTCTACCCCACATACTGCTCCATCCTATCCATACTTCGGTAATGTATGGCCTCTGCTAAATGCACCTCCTCGATATTCTGACTACACTCAATATCAGCAATCGTGCGTGCCATGCGAAGGATGCGATCATAAGCTCTTGCCGACAAACCCAATTTTTCCACTACATTTTTTAGCAGTTGAGTTGCTCCCGCATGGAGGCTACAGAATTTAAGGATTTCTTTGGGGCCCATTTGTCCGTTACAAAAAACATTAGGATAAACACTAAACCGATTCAATTGTATGTCTCTTGCCATTTCTACCCTATTCCTAATGGTGTTAGATGACTCACCCGAAGGGCGATTTGCAAGTTCAGCATAGCTCAATACCGGCATTTCAAGTTGAATGTCTATTCTATCCAATAAAGGACCCGATATTTTAGCCATGTATTTTTTAACTTCGATAGGACTACATACACAATCCCTTTTCGGATCAAGGTAATATCCACAAGGGCAAGGATTCATTGCTGCACCTAGCATTATTTGACTGGGGTATGAAAGAGTCACTGCTGCTCTTGCAATCGTGACCTTTCCGTCCTCAATAGGTTGTCGTAGGCTTTCTAATACCGCTTTGGGGAATTCGGGTAACTCATCCAAAAATAAAACCCCATTATGAGCCAAACTCACTTCCCCTGGTTTAGGGTATGTTCCTCCTCCAATAAGTGCCGCATTGCTGATGATATGATGAGGAGAACGAAAGGGTCTAAATTTTATCAGACCCCCCACTTCTGGTAATTGTCCTGCCGCACTATATATCATGGTGGTGGTTAAGCTCTCCTCCCGAGACATAGCAGGTAAAATAGAGGGTAAACGTTGGGCTAATAAAGACTTCCCACAACCAGGACTACCTATTAGCAAAAAGTTATGTGAACCTGCTGCCGCAATTTCTAAGGCACGTTTAGCTTGTTCTTGCCCCTTTACATCAACAAAATCGGGAAGAAACTCCGACTCTACCTCTTTAAAGCGAACTAAAGGAGCTGGCTTTGGTTTTTTAAAAGGAGTGACCAAGGCCTCAACCGCTTCTTCTAAATTTGAAACACAATGACGCGGTAATTCAGAAAAAACCGAAACTTCTTCTTCATTATCCTTAGGAAAGATAATACCAGCCCCTTTCAATTTATTCAGAAAAAAGGCAATGGACAACAACCCCCTCACAGGCTTAATGACTCCTTCAAGCGATAGTTCCCCAATGATATGTACGTTATCTAATGGCAGTGAAGAAGCTTGGCTCGAAGCTAATAAAAGCCCTAAGGCAATGGGTAAATCAAAAGCAGCCCCTGCCTTTCGGATATCAGCTGGGGCTAAACTGACAATCATTCTTTTACAAGGAATGGTATAACCCGAATTCCTCAGAGCGGCAAAAACTCTATCCCGTGATTCTTTAACCACTGAATCGGGTAAACCCACAATACAAAACCCGGGCATTCCATTACTGACATCAACTTCCACCGTAATCGGATAAGCCTTGATTCCTATAATAGTAGAAGACTTAATAATTGCTAACATAAAATCCTTTCAAAAACCCCTTTCTTTAAAAAGGGGCTTTAATTAATTACACAGAGGTAAATTGAGTGAGTGTTTTAGCGTATTCATGTAAAATACTGTTTTGAATTTCTTTTCTAAACCGTGTGGTAGCTGGTTCATAATGGGAGTGACTTGAATCCCCCCTTTTTTTAGGAAAGAGCACAAAGTGCCCAAACTTCCCTTTGACAACCTTAATTCCGTTAAGAATAAAGCTGTCATTTAAAACCAATTTTGCATAAGCCTTGAGGCTTCCCATGGGTTTATTCAAGGGAAAGACGGCCACTCGTGTTAATTCTAAGGTTGTTATTTTCATTTTTATTCTCTCTTTCCTACGCTGCCGTAGTGGCTAAGTTTAATTCAAGAGAATATTGATTGAGAATTTGATCCGTCATGTAAGCTCTTAATTGAGCTGTAATTGGATAACAAATATCGTAGCCCTTTTGCTTGTCATCTTTATTATAGTCCCGTGGGAACATAATAAAAGGCCCGTTCTCCCCTTCAAAAATACGTATTCCACTTATAATGAATTGGTCATTAAGATTGACCCGTGCAAAAGCCATTAAGCTACTGTTGTTTTTTTTGTTTCTTACAGGGTATACGATGACATCTGTAATTTGAATTCCATTGTTTGACATGTGTTGCCTTCCTTTAGATGATTTTAAATTCAGTGAAATTACCGAATCGAAAAACCATTACTGCAAGGCTTGTGCCAAATGTTTTTTAGTCGCTTTTTTACTTTTTAAGTAAAGGGTGGGGGAAGTTCAAGTGAAGGGTAAGTGCAAGCAAGTGCAAAAGAAGTGCAACTTGTGCAACTCCCTATAAAGCACTTTTCTTTTTTGATTCTCCGGCTCTTTTGATTAACTCCTTTAATGAGTCATCTTGCCATCTTATTGATTTAAGAGCAGATTCTACGCATTTACGCCTTCCCTCTTCTATGCTTTTGCCCGTTAATTTAACGGACTGTAATATCTTGCTTCCCTTACTCAACTCTACCGACCCATTTAATTCTAAGCGATAAAGGCTATCTACAACCTTCGAAACTTTTTCAAAGGCGGGTTTTGAGAACTTAACTTTAAGTGTAATCGGAGCAATAGAATCCCTAATTAAATTTACCCCTTTAAATACCCGAGTCATCAAACCATCTACATCCGTAGATTTTATCAAAGAATTTTCAAGCCCCACATATTCCACCTTAACATGAACTGTTTTTTGACTTTCACTTCCCCAAACCCAACTCATAGTCATCAAAAAGACAACCGCAATTTTGCTCCACTTTTTCAGCCTCACTTTAAAGCCGCCTTTTTAATTTCTATGCCAGGCATCCGATTAATCACACTAATTAAATCTAAATACCTAACCCAAGCCATGCCGTCATTCTGACCTTTAATCTTTCCGAAACGATTTAACCGTTGCTCATTCGTATACCTCTTTAAGGCCTCAAGGTCTACTTCTTTATTTTCATATTCCCTTACAATCTCTAGCATCAAATAAGCTAAAGTCGCTACTTGTTCTTCGCAAACCAATTGTTCTAACTGCTGAATAGGTACAGTAAAATCGCCTAAACTAATAGAGTTTCTTTTATTGAATTTAACTTTAAGTCTATCTGAAGAAGAATATATTTCATTCTTAATCAATCGCCGAGGATCCATAAACTCATTTCTAATTTGATTGTTCAGATTTTTTGATTCACCAGCCAATGGTGAAATTTTTCTTGCCGACTCTGTAAGGTCTTCCAATTCATAATTTTTTAACCCAATCACTTTATCCGCTACAGAAAAGTACTCTCCACACCCCCCTAAAACTAGGATAAAGGAAACAGGCAACCCTTGACTCATCGTTCTTATTTTTTGTATAAGAGGAGTGATCGGTTCATTTTCATCGGCAATCAGTTTTCGCATTTTTTGATCACGAATCATAAAATTAGTCGCACAAGTGTCCTCATCCATCAATAGTACTTTTGCTCCACTATTTACAGACTCTACAATTGAAGCCGCTTGACTAGTACTCCCCGAGGCATTTAGAGTTTTAAAATCTTTTGTTCCCTTACCTCCTGGCAAGTTATTTATAAAAGGCTCGATGTTCACATTATTGACAAGACGGCCATTTTCACTTCGAATCTTCATGGTTTCTTCAGGTACACAAATAAACTCACGACCATCGTCTTTAATATGATTATAAATCCCTTTTTCTAAGGCCTCTATCAAAGTTGATTTTCCATGAAAACCTCCTCCAACAATCAGGTTAACCCCTTTTTTGATTCCCATTCCTACTATTTTTTTTCCATTTGACAATTCAAATGACTGTTCCATTTCAGCAGGAGACCTAAAACTAACCGCCTCTTCAAAAGCCAATGGTTTATCCGAAGCCCCAGCTTCCCTTGGCAATACAGCCCCGTTAGGCACAAAGCCTATCAGACCTTGCTTAAAGACTTGTTGGCGTAATTCTTCTTGTTGGTTATACAATAAGATATGCGCCCTTAACTCTTCTTCAAAATCATTTTGTAAAAAGCAGGCCGAATTGACGCACAAAGGAATATGATGAATAAACAATTCCATTGCCATCTCTGCCAATATCTTACGTCCATCAGCAGGCAAGCCTACTCTAAACCGAACAATTAAATTTTCACTTGAAAAATAAATTGAACTTCTGGGTAAAATTTGCTGACCTGGTTTAGCAATGTGAAAGCGCCCACTATTACCCGACCCCTTATGGGAGTATTGAAGTTGACTAAACTCCTTCCATAATAAACGATTAATAAAATCACCCAAGGGAATCTGGTTTACAGGGTCAGTACACCACTCCATAGGGAAACGTGTATTTTTAAAGGGAATGGCTACACTCACTAAAGAGGGGCGGGCATAAGGGTCTCCCTGAACATGATCGACAGACATTTTAAAGTCTGCGTAATCATGTTCTCCTCTTATTTTATTGTAATAACCATAGGCCTTTTTATCGAGTCGTTTTAAATGCTGAGCTAATTTTTTCAAAATATATTTTTGTTAAGTGAAGTAAAACTAGGGTTTAAAAAAACCCTTCTTTCTTTAAAAGTAAACATAAAGGTTCACACCCAAGCCGTCCAATCCCGAAACCGTTAGTACGTTCCAGTGGATATCCTTGGTTTTTTGAGCTATTTGTTGTTGTGAAGTCGTTGCCTTCTTATGTGAAGCAAACCCTTTAACAGAAGTCTTTCTGTACACCTGTAAGGTATGGAGAATAGAAACCACTCGGCCTAATAATAATCCACCAATAGCCCACTTTACCGCTTCCTTTGCTCGGCCATAGGACTTTGTACTTTCAATAAATTGATTCCAATTGTCGGTATTTTCTTGTATAAGTGGTGTCCCAAAGTCCCAATAATATTCTTCACCTTGGGGGAGGTCATAGTCTCCATCTCGTACCCCACTTAAAATCTGTGTCTGTTCATAACTATCTTTACGGTGATGAACCTCTCGATAAGAGCGATACTGTGTCATGGCGGTTAAAAATTTCTCATCAAAATTATCCGTTTTTACCCCTCCAAAAATAGCAGCAGAGCTTTTAGCCGATTGCAAATAAGATTCTCTTGCCATAATAGAAAATGCTAAGCCACCCCAAAAGCCGACTTCTAAAAGAATAAACTTCTTTGCTGTTTCTTTACTCTTTAAATAATATTCCCCTCCTCCAGGCAATGCCGCAGAAAAAAGCATCGCAAGAGAAAGTGATTTCCCTACATTTTCAGATTGAGTGGTATCAATTGAAACCACAAAATCATCGGCATCGTTATCCGAATCAATTTCTATTTGAGAATAGGAGTAATGGGAGAGGCAAAAAAGGAATAAGAAGCCAATTAAAATAAAGGGTCGCCTCATCATCCCTAACCTTAAAATGACAATTTAGCTGTAATGGAAGTATACATATCAATTCCATACAATGTGACGTAACTATCTAAGTTAATTCGGTCATACCAACTAATATCAGTTTGATACAGTCTTTTATTATGTAATCGAGCAGAAAAAGCAGCATCCAATGCCGAAACTAAATGGTTAATAATAATTCCACCGAGAAAAACAGTTTGCATACGAGATAAATCTGTCGCTCGGCTTCTCATGCTTCTATACTTTAAAACTTGTTGATTTTTGTTCTTATCTGATTCATCTAATACATATAGGCTTCCATCGTTATAACTCCCAGAAACATCCTCCCAACCACTGGCAAACTCCGTGTACTTACCAATGAGCTCATAAAAGTTTTGTAAATCATTATATCGTTTTCGAAAGGTGGTAACAGAATCCGTACTCCCCGGTTCTTCATTGACAATTGAAGAATAATGAGGGTAATCTTCGTAATTATTCTTGCG
>CAZLBO010000015.1:0-1209 GCA_964557725.1 uncultured Bifidobacteriales bacterium
CCTGCGGTTGAGCCCCCTGCATTTAAGCGTTCTAAGGCTTCTATAATCGTTCGCTGTTGATTTCCCGAAGTGGGAGGCAACACAACCCCTGCTGCACCTGCATACACAACAATGGATACTTTATCCTTTTTTCTTAGATTTTTTACTAACATCCCCAATGCTTTTTTTAACAAAGGAAGCTTATTGGGCTGAGACATAGAACCCGATACATCTAATAAAAAAACAAGGTTAGCAGGGGGCAATTCCGTTGCGTCTATCTTAAGCCCCTGTAACCCTACATGTAATAACTTGTGCTTCGCATTCCACGGGCAATCAGAGTATTCTGCATTAATGGAAAAAGGTTGTTTCCCTTTGGGTTGGGGGTAATCGTAATCAAAATAATTGATCATTTCTTCAATCCGTACCGCATCCACAGGGGGTAATTTATTTCCTGTTATAAAGCGACGCATATTAGCATAAGAGGCAACATCTACATCTATTGAAAAGGTAGAAAGGGGGTCTGAAGTCACCTTCTTAAATCCATTTTCAGTAATTTGTTCATAAGATTCTGTATTGTCTACAGGACGAGGAGGAGGGGCATAGACAAAAGAGGCGCCTCCCCTTATTCTCATCATGTTCGATTGACCTGAGGCAAATTGTTGCCTAGCCATTGGGCTTCTTGTTGACTTCTGTAATCGGCCCCTTTTCATTTTTTTCATTTCTCTTTTTAATGGTTTAGGAGAGGCTTCACTATTTCTTATTTCCGCTTCTGATAAAGCCACCAAGTCTTGCTTGAGGGGCTTTTTGTCTTTCTCTTGGTCTCTTTTGTTTTGGGATTTATTCTGAGTTTTATATTTTTTTTCTACTAACGATTGAGAGGTCGTCCCCTCTACAACGGGTTCTCTCTTTCCTATCTTTTTATTACAGGCGATAAGGCTGATGAGAAGAAACAAGCTTGTGATTGTGTTTTTCATGGGTTTTTCTCTCTATTAAGTTAAATCTGCCCTTCTTTTTGAGGGGTTAACCTTTAGACCACCCTTATTTTAAAAAGTTCCCTTTTTTTTGAGATAATTTTTGTGGGGGGGGAGACACTGTTATTCTGGGTTGCCCAGAATTGCTGTTGGGATGGGCGATACACCGCGTCATTCTGGCTCGACCAGAATCGTTGTTGGAAGGCGATACACCGTCATTCTGGCTTGACCAGAATCGTTGTTGGAATGGCAATACACC
>CAZLBO010000015.1:1309-15549 GCA_964557725.1 uncultured Bifidobacteriales bacterium
GTCATTCTGGCTTGACCAGAATCGCTGTTGGAATGGCGATACACCGTCATTCTGGCTTGACCAGAATCGCTGTTGGAATGGCGATACACCGTCATTCTGGTTCGACCAGAACCGTTGTTTGTTTGCTGTCATTAATGTTGTTGGGATGCTGGTACTGTGGGCTTGCGCAGCCCACGCCTGCGCCCCTTTTTCGCCGGCACCAAAAAGGGGGAAAAGTGCCTCTCTCGGCTCTTCAAAAAGTGGGGACAACTCAGGGGTGGGGTGTGCTTTGAATTGAGAATGGAGGATTATTTTAAGGAGACTCTTTTTTTTATTTGGGCTTTCCCCATCCCTTCGGACAAGTCCCCACTTTTTGAAGAGAGGGCTTACTTGTAAAGAAACGGGGGGGGACAATTTAAATTTGGAGAAAGAATGTCTTCCCTAATTTCTTTTGAAGGCAAATAAGAGGATTCCAGACGAGCTGGAATGACGGATTGTATACCGTCATTCTGGGCTATTCAGAATCGTTGTTGGAGTCAATGAGTTATACACCGTCATTCTGGCTCGACCAGAATCGTTGTTGGAGTGAATGAAAATATGGATTTATTTGATCAAGAGCCCTACCCTAACCTACTTCCTCATAACGGGACTGTAAAATACTTTGGACGGATATTAAATTATCAGAAATCCCATTTTTATTTTAACGAGCTACTCAATAATATTCTGTGGAAACAGGACAAAGTTATCATCCGCAATCAAGAGATAAGGACCAAAAGAAAAGTAGCCTTGTATGGTGATAAACAATATCATTACACCTATTCAAACACGAGAAAGCAAGCCTTACTTTGGACTAAAGAATTAATTCAATTAAAAGAAATTATAGAAAAAGTTACTCGCACCACCTTTAACTCTTGTTTACTCAATTTATACCATGATGGCAATGAGGGGATGTCTTGGCATAGTGACGATGAAGCTGTTTTGGGTAAAAATACGACCATTGCTTCCCTGAGTTTGGGAGCCGAACGAAGCTTCTCGTTTAAACACAAAAAGACCAAGGAAACTCGTTCTCTTTTCTTAGAAACAGGAAGTCTGCTTCTCATGACTGGCACCACACAGCATCATTGGTGGCACTGCCTACCGAAAACAGCAAAAATAATAGAACCCAGAGTCAACTTAACTTTTAGAACAATTGTGGAAGTTTAAGTCTTGCCCTCTCACAAAAACCTCTTAAAATAGAGCTCCACACGTCTTTTTATCCTTGCACCCCCTCTATTTCCTCTTTTCCTATATAAATAAGCCTTCATTAGGAATAGTGCAGTTAAAAATACTATCCTTGCAGATTAATAATTTAATGTAAGAATAAGATATGACAAACTTTGCCGACACAGGCCTCAATGACTCCATCCTCAGTTCACTTGAAAAACTAGGATTTGAAACCCCCACCCCCATTCAAGAAGAATCCATTCCTTTTCTATTGAACTCTAAACAGGATCTCATTGCTTCTGCTCAGACAGGAACAGGAAAAACAGCTGCATTTGGACTCCCTGCCATCCAAAATACAGATATAGAAAACAAAAAAACACAAACCATTATTTTATGCCCCACAAGAGAGCTTTGTATACAAATAGCAAAGGATCTCAAAAACTACTCAAAAGATATTAAAGGCATTGGTATTGTTGCTGTTTATGGTGGCACAAACATAATGGATCAAATTAGAGAGCTAAACAAAAAGGCACATATTGTTGTCGGCACTCCAGGAAGAACCAATGATCTTATACGCAGAAAAAAATTATTTTTAGGAAGCATTGATCGCGTTATTTTAGATGAAGCAGATGAGATGCTCACCATGGGCTTTAAAGAAGAAATCGATAGTATTCTCGCAGAAACGCCTCCCGAAAAACAAACCATTTTATTTTCGGCGACTATGTCTAAGGGTATCATTTCTATTACAAAGAAGTTTATGAGGGACCCTGAAAAAATATCTGTGGCGAAGGTTAACACCACAGCTAAAAATGTAAAACATGTTTATTACATGGTACAAGCCAAGGATAGATATGAGGTACTCAAACGAGTAGCTGATATGAACCCCGATGTATATGGAATTGTCTTTTGCCGTACTCGTCGTGAAACCAAAGAGATAGCTGCTAAGTTTATGAATGACGGCTACAATGCCGATGCATTACATGGAGATCTCTCTCAAGCCCAACGAGACGAAGTCATGGATAGATTTAGACAACGCCAACTTCAAATGCTAATTGCTACCGATGTAGCTGCCAGAGGCTTAGATGTAAATGACCTCACCCATGTGATTAACTTTAACTTACCCGATGATCCAGAAGTATACGTTCATCGCAGTGGCCGAACAGGCCGAGCAGGAAAGAATGGTATTTCCATTGCCATCGTTCACACCAGAGAACTTCGAAGAATTAAAGATATCGAAAGAATTTCTGGCACCACTTTTATTAAAGAGCTTGTTCCTACAGGCAAAGACATCTGCCAAAAACAACTCTATTCCTTAATTGACAAAATTGAAAAAGTTAAGGTGGATGAACATCAAATAGAACCTTTTCTGTCTGAGATTTATGCAAAATTAGAATGGTTAAGCCGTGAGGAATTAATCAAACACTTTGTCTCTGCCGAATTCAACCGATTTTTAACTTATTATAAAAACGCCAGAGACATTAATGTTTCTGACCGTGGACTTTCCGATTCTAAAGGAAGAGACTCACGAGGGAAAAGAGAGAAAAAGGGAAAAAGAAGTAATACTAACTTTGCCCGTATACATATTAATGTCGGTTCAAATAATCACTTAAATCCTGCCCGCTTAATCGGCCTAATCAACGAAGGACTCGATTCAGGAAATTCTGAAATTGGCAGTATCGATATTATGAAAAAGTTTTCTTTCTTCGAAATTGAAGACAAGCTCGAAGGTAAATTAAAAAGTGCCCTCAAAGATTTCACCTTTGACGGTGTTGATTTACATTTAGAAACAGCCCAGCCCAAACCAAACACAGATTCCGATGACGGGGACTTCCCTCGCAAAAGAAACTTTGGAAAGAAAAGGGACTTCAAACGCAACAAGCGCAATTCAGATGGCGGAGGCCGAAATAAAAGAAGAGATTAAGCCTCTTCTTTTATATTAAAGATTACGAGTAAAGAAAAAGGGTTTAGGTCATCTAAACCCTTTTTTTATTATTGATGATGGAAGCCCCCAGGGCCTTTCCACATCTTCATCGCTTCATCAATCATGCTGCTATCCACTTTAGTTAGGTTTTTCTTCTTCGCCCTATTCTCAAGTTCCTTCATCACCATTGGTCTCACAAAATCAGGGATTTTTTTAGTCCGTTCTAAAGCCTCGGGCTCCCATTCTAACTCTGTTTTTATTTGAGAGGAACCCGCTTGCCAACTAGAGTACTTCTCATCCATAACCTCTAGAGTCACCTCTAAATGATTATTCTTTCTCGCCCAATGCTCTGTTCTATTAAAAGTCATTTGCCGCATAAAACCCTCAGGGATTTTATTTAGTTTAGCTAATGCACCCTCCGCCCATGTCAACTTTTTTCGTGAAGCCTTTGTACACTTCATTATTTGTTCATGGGATAATTTAGCTAAATCGGCTCCTGTACAATTTTCGCATTGATGTTCTTCTGTCTTAAAAGTCTGCACATAACCACAGCCCTCGCATTCATAAACATCAGGCATTTTTCTTGCACTTGGTTCTCCAGGAGACTGATGGAAAGGACATTTCCCCGTCTTAGGCTCCTTCGGTTTATCATCGTTCTTCTTACTAGCAATTGTTTTTGATGTTTTTGATGTTTTTGATGTTTTTGATGTTTTTGATTCCACTTGTGGAGTGCTTCTTTTTACTTCCGCGGGATGCCCCCCTTGTCCACCCATAGCCATAGCCATTTTTTCTCGTGCCTTAACAAGGCCTTCTTCGGCGACTTCAAGAGTAATCTCTTCTATCTTATTTTCTATAGCGTACTCTTCGATGGTAGACTTCGCGGCCTTTCTCATAAAACCAGCGGGGACACGCTCAATGCGTTTAATTCCACTGTCTGTCCAAATAAAGTTTTGATTTTCAGATGATTCTTCCTTTTGTTCTTCTGGTTGTTCAGAAATGGAAGCCCCTTTACTCATCTCAAACTCTAACATGCCCAAAGTAATACTACTTCTATGTTGAGTAAATGCCTTTTTTTCTAGTCGAGTTCTAAGTTGATTGCGCTCCATTTCAGGCTGATTTTCTAGCAATACAATTGCCGATTTCTCCCAAACTAATTGACGGCTTCCCATAGTTTCTAATACTTCACCATCTTCTATCACTTGACTTTCAATAATTTGAAAAACTTTTCCGTTTTGACCACAAATAGGACATTTGCCAGGGCGGTTTCCATGGTGTACATGACCACATGATTGACATTTATAACTCAAGGCTATTTTATCCGTATTTTCAATCTCTTCTTCATCAAAACTAATCCCCATTTTAGCCATCGCTTCTGGAGGAAGAATTGTTTTAACCGCCTCATTAAACAAGGAGCCTGTCACAACCGTATGCCCCTCTGCAATACAATAATTCTGAATGGCCTTCATCGCCACGCCTTTAGCCATGTCGGGAACCATCTTCATTTTGTCTTTTGCTTCTACAGTCCAAGAAACTGTTTCATCTGCCTGATCTTCTACTGCTGCCGTAGAATCTAACTCTACCATCAATACATTTGACTTGGTTAATCGAATGACATTCTCCGTATTTCCGCCAATATCCATGTCATCATCACTATGGTAACCTGTTCGACCAATAATCACCAACCATGGGTTTTCTTTCTCAACATACTGAACAATTTTTTCAAAAGCTTTTCCATCTAGCAATTCAATTTCTATCTCAATTCCTTTTTTTCCTGCCATTTTTTTTGCGATATTAAGATGTGATTGATAGATCTTCGCTAAACCAGAATCAATAATTTCTTCGTGCAGTTTTTCCTGTTCTTCAAATTTAAACACCTTTCGAGCTTTAGCCGATAAAGATTTATTCAAACTATTAAACATGGCATAGTGAAAATAAGGATCAAAAGCAGAAATCGCCTTTATCCTTTTATTCATCTTAGAGGCTATTTGAATGGCACGCTCTAAGCAACCCCAACTCTTTTGGCTCCCATCCAAGCAAACCACAATAACATCTGACTGGTTTTCTTCAGCCTTTTTCTTAACAATCATTAAATCTTTTCTAATACGACGCATCACTCTTTCTACCACTGTTCCTATTTGAGAAACAGGCACCCGCCCGACCCCATAGGCTCCAAGAGTCACTAAATCATAATCATTCTCTTCAATATCCTTCACTAACTCTTTCCAATTCTTTCCTTCAAGAGAAACGCCCGTAAACTTTAAGTCCTCTTCTATACACTTTCGATGCATTTGCTCTAAATATGAATCCGTGATCAACTCTAACCCTTTTGTAATCAAAGAATCGTGTATCTTTCTCTGGCGATTGAGTTCCTTTTCTTCTTGAAATTGTTCTGGAAGCCCTCCTTCCATCGTTCTAAACCGTTGATCATGCAGTTTGGCAGCATAAACATGACTCCCAACTAACTCCGATTTAAAACTCTTTCCCAAACTCATGCTCAAGTTAATCGCTTCATCACTTAAAGGAGAGCTATCTACACCTACATATATCTTTTTATAGGTCGTGATTTTTTTCTCTTTTTTTAACTCTTCCTTTGCTTCCCCCTTGTAATCCTGTTTTTGATTCTGAAATTCAGAACCTTCTCCAGCTTCTGCAGGGTTCAAACTCTCTAAATTTTCTCTTGCTTCTTGAACAATACTTGAATTAATTGTTTTATATCCTCTCTCCACAGCAAAAGCTTCTATCCGTTCTACAATAAACTGTCGGATCATTCCTGGCGCACGGTTAACCGCTTCCATGGCTTGCCCTTCCCATTGAATTCCCTTTCGTTTGCCCATCACTAAGGTTTTATACTTATCAGAAGGAACTTGAAAAGGGGATTTGTCTTTGACTTCTGAAATCCAAAACAAATAGGCATACGGAAAAGCCTCTTGCTTAATATGAAAGCTATCGTATTCAAACATAACTCGTGTGAGTTTTATAAAGCGGTGCCGCCTATCTTCTTTATCTATAATTTGTGTGGCACAGTTTATCTGAAAGCTTAAATAATCTGGTGCGTTTCCCGTATAGTGTAAACTTGCTATAGGGTTTTTACTGAGGTTGTTAAAAGTTGTCTTTTCAAAAATTTCGAGACTACTCAAAGCACGGTAATCTATTTTTTCTCGATTAAAATAAAACTGAGAAACAGCGTCTAATCTTTTGGACAATGATTCCTTCCAAGGCGCTCCTTTTGTATCTCTTAGTGTTTTTTCAAACAATTCAATGTACTCTTCTAAATATTCTTCTTTAGGAACAAACCCAACGCCTTTATTCCCACTATTAAAAGGGAAAAGTGAATTTTCTGAATAAGTGCTGACTAAGGGAAGGTGAGAAGAAAAAAACTGTACCCCTTTCGTGTTTTTTTGGATTTTGTCGTACATCTGCCGACGACCACTTTCTATCCAATCAATATATTTGTCATCCAGTAACTTATTGGGGTAAACCTTAAGTCCCTTTTCTGTGGTTACCTTAATCTCCGACTCTGAAATTATAAATTTTGGTCGATACAATTCCCCTTGTGCTTTACTAGCACGTTCATTTAAATTCCCCATGATTTATTTTTCCTTTTGCTAAATTTACTGAAACTTTATTCCCAACTCTTTTTCTCGCTCTTTTCTATACCCCTTCATAAATTCAAGGGTAATGGTTACCTGACCCTCTCTATTCGCTTTTTCTTCTAAGCGTTTCGAAAGTCTTTTTCTTAAAAAGAAAGGCACCTTTTTTAAGTGATTCTGAGCTTCTTCATCCCAATGGATTTTTAAATTTGGAGTTAAATCCTGAACCCTAATGAGAGGCTTCCCCTCAGGTACATAACTACAATTGGGGTCTTCCCCCATCAAATCTCCATTTTCTACTAAACTTCTTGCACGACAACCTCCACATATCGATTTAAATTCACAACTCCCACACCGTCCTTTAAGCAACTCTGGCCTTCTAAAGGAGTCAAATAATGTAGACTTATCCCATATATCCCAAAAAGAACTCTGATGAACACTCCCCCCCGAAATTTCCATATAAGGGCAAGGCGTAACCTCTCCCTTAGGATCGATTCGACAATAATGAGTCGCCGCAGGGCAACCCCCACCATCATATCCCATCGCTCTTGTATACTCTGATTCTGGATTCTCTTGATAAAGAATTCTTTTGAAATGAGGGGTACATCGAGATTGAACCATAATTCCTTTTTCATTTTTTTGCAATCGAGCAATCCTTAACAAGGCATCTTCATATTGAGTGGGAGTTAAATCAATTTTTGAATTTCCTCTACCAATACAGACCAAAAAGAAAAAGTTAATAATTGTAGCCCCTAAATTTTTAGCCATTTTTACGGCATCTTCAATTTCATCACTATTATCTTTAGTCACAGTAAAGTGAATTTGAACGTGCATTTTTTTATCGATACACTTTTTAATATTCTCACAAGTTTTTCTAAAAGCATCAGGAACCCCTCTAAAGCGATCGTGTGCTTCCTCATGAATAGAATCTAAACTTATTCCCATCCCCTGTAAGCCAGCCCCTTGCAAGGCTTCAATCTTTTTATCCGTCAACAAAAGGCCGTTAGTCCCCAGTACCATTTTTAAACCTAGGTCATTGCCTGCACGCACAATTTCAGGTAAATCCGTTCGATATAATGGCTCGCCACCCGTTAATACAATAATGGTTTGCGGAGCCCTTGTTGCAATCTCAGAAAATAAACTATTCAATTTTTCTAAGGTCAAGTGAGAAGGAGAAGGAGCAACTCTTGCCTCCGCATCCATATAACAATGATCACAATTAAGATTACACTGCTTCGTCAAATTGATTGCTATCAGGTAAGGAATAAATGCTTCTTCCATCATTTTTTGCCTTAAATCAATCAACACATCTCCTCTAATCAACACTTACAATGAAAATTTTTAGTTTAAGGCTTACTTTTAACTTTAAAGCGTACAAAAAGAACAAATAGTACTTCAAGAATAAACACGATGAAAAAATATTTTATTGCGGGTACAAAAGCTGACTTCTCTTGCATCGGCTCTAAATAGAGACTATACCAAGAACTCATCCCCATCTTATTTCCTGTTTCTTTATAGAACCCGTCCCATACAGAAAAGAGAACAGGGATAAATTGTTCTGGGGTAATTTGTTTTCCCCATTCTGATTCTAAGCTTTGTATCACTGTTAATGTCCATTGTCCATCCTTCCAAAGAGCAAAGGAACTAAACCCTTCTTCTGTTTCGGATAATTTATCGCTCCCTTTGCCAACCCATACTTTGCCTTCTTCCTTTCCTAAGTCCCGATACAAAATCCGCATGGGGCGCTTTTTGTCCCCAAATAACAAATAAGGTTTCTTTTCTGTTCCCGTTATTTTAACAGGAAACTGCACAGCAAAAGCATCTGTTATCGTACTGTCATCGTTAGCTATTACGTTTTTTACTAGTGTATTCTCACCCTGTTCATTAGGCAGTATGTCCGACCACTTTATTTGGAGTGCGATTTCCTTTTCATTATAAATAGCTTTTACATCGACATCACTCACACTTGAAAAAAAGTTTCGATTAGACTCTATCATCTGTCCAAAAATAGAGAACTTCGTTTTTTCTGCTTGTTCAAACAAAGAAGTATCTTGAATATCAATTTCTCCCGATCGAAACTTAGCAGACACAACGGTTCCATAATTAGGTTTATCCTGAGAAAGTGAATAAACATAATCCACCAAAGGCCATCGTTCTCCCTCTTCTGCCAAATCTAAAAAGGAAGGCATGGGAGTTCCCCCAATTCCATTCATAATAATTCGATAAAGGTCTGCTCGAGAACTTCCTGTTCGAAAAGTCCACCGCTTGGTTAAATCGGCAGGTTTAATAGGACTACCCCAATCATCTTCTAGTGTAGAAGCTGATTTTCCGTAACCCCTTCCTAAATCACCATGACAATCGGCACATTCCATTTTTTCGAAAATTTCTCTCCCTTTTTTTATAGACACATCTGTTAGTGGAGGTGGCTCGGGGAGAGAAATAGGGTCTACAATATTATCTGCATCAGCAAAATCTTCTAAAAAACTCTTTATGTAATAAACAACATCATCCAGCTCTTCTTCGGATAATTCAGGGTTAGCAGGCATCCCCGTATAAGGCATTCCTCGTCGAATCACTTCTTTTAAATCATTATGAGATGGAAGATCACCACTAGGAGTACTCTGGTACTTATAAGCCCCACTCGTAAAGTCCCTAGGTTTTGGGTTAAAATACTCGGTGGCATAACCATCTCCAGCTCCTGTGTTTCCGTGACATTGAGAACACTTCTTATCATATATTTTTTTACCTGCTGTTTTTTGGTTTTCTGTCCCCAAATCAACTTCAAGTGTAAAGGCAAATGAAGAAGCCAACAAAAGCAATAACATCCATTTATTCATGTTCATGCTCCTCATTACTTCTAGGTTTTTGATCGGTAAAATCATATAAAAACAAAATGACCTCCCAAATCTCATCTTCCGTTAAAAAGTTTTTCCATGCAGGCATCGTGGTTGCCCAAGGTCCAGATTCTTCTGGCATACCCACTCCCCCATCGGCAATCCGCCAGAAGAGAAACGTTTCTGTTAACATGGCTATCGTAGTCGGATCGACAAAGTTAGCAGGAACAGGGTTCATCCCATGGGCGACAAGTCCTTTTCCGTCCAAATAATCTGCATGGCAAAAGACACAGTTTTGATAATAGACCTTTCGGCCGTTTTCTACATGTTCCCCAAATTTTTCTGGATCCGTTTTTTCTAATTCTCTAAATGGATTTTGATCCTTAAGGATATCAATTTTTTTGCCCTTAAAATTAATTGTTGCAGGTGGTGCAGGGTGAACCGTACGTCCAAATACAGGGGCTTGAATAGGCTTTGACTCTGTGATGTATACATTAATAGCGAGTAATAAAGGAACTAAAAGAATAACGAGATACAACAGAGCTTTATATCTTTTATCCGTCATAAAAAGAATTGCCTTTTCAGTAACCTCACTTGTTCTCTCCATGGATGAAGAAAAGTAAGCAATAATTCCTACGGTCACAATTCCCAGAAACATAGAAACTACTGTTGAGGGTAATGGAGGAGTAATTCCAAATTTAAGGATCACAAGACACGTCACCCACCATGCCACAGCCCATACAATCAAATTGACCTTGAGTAATCTAAACCCTATCAACATAAACAAGAGTATGCCACAAACCCAATAGTTCATTTCTTCCCCTTTTTTGAGGCTAAATAGTCTACAAGAGATTTTAATTCTCCTGAAGAAATTTTATCTGAAAATCCCAAGCCCTCTAAAGTTGACTTCATCACTCCTGGAGCAAAGCCCTTAGCAATCACCGCATCGGCATCCACAATAGACTCATACAATTCTGACTTAGACAACCTCTTTCCTACCGAAAACAAACTGGGGCCTACTAGTGGGGTTTCATTATCCATACTATGGCAAGCTTGACAAGTGTATTGAGTGATTATTTCTTCAGGAGATAAAGGAGCCGATTTCTGTACGGTTTCAGTCTTTTTTTCTGAGACCACTCCCTCTCCAGAAGAGTATTTTGTTTTGGTTTCCATAGAAACAGTTGCGGTTCCCCCTAGAGTTTGTAAGTAAGCCATCACCGCCAAAATTTCCATTTCGGATAAGGATATCGCCCCTTTATCCACTGCGGGCATTCCGGGGTTAAAGCTTTCTACAATAAAGGAGTTAGGTTCATAAAGTGATTGAGCCAAATATTCTATATCATCCATGCCTTCAATCATTGTTCCTGCACGATTTCCGATTCCATCTAAACTAGGAAAGCGTTCATTTTCTGCCTTTGCCATTTTATGGCAAGACAAACAAGTTCCCTTACCTTCTACAATAGACCTTCCTACAACAACCATCTCTTCTGTAGACATATCAGCTGATAACACCACTTCTTCTGGAGGATGTACTTCTTTTTGCGGAACAAGATTTCCGATAAACCCATAGAAGCCTGTAACCAATAGAGTAAAAATGGTAATGGATATTACTGTTTTCATAGAGCATCCCCACCTTTCTTTTTCCAATCCTCACGACTCGTTAAGCTTGTTAAGAAAAACACTATCCCAATAAAAACGAAGAATATTATCACCGTGACAGAAACCACATTAGCGGCATACCCTAACGTAGGCGTAAAAGCATCCACCGATTTATCTTCTATCACACCATAAACATGCCAATGTTGCCGCATTCCCGAGCGAGCATACCCCATTAAACCCATCAACCAAGTAAAAGAAACAGCGATGTAAAATAAGATGTATTGAGAACGAACAGGCATCTTTCCCCAAGTAATTTCTTTGACCACAGACTTTCGATACATAAAGACATCAATAATAATAACAGATATCATAGCAAAGAGTACCGACCCTACCTGTGGAATCGAGTAACCTATCCTTACATTTGCCTCTACAAAGTAACCTTTAATCCCTAAGAAGATAACCACAAAAGCAGCCGCTCCTAAAATTAAACCTTGCACCCAATTACCCGCTTTAGCCCAATAGACAACAGCCTTCTTGTTCCCTCGTTTGTACAATAAAAAGCTGAGAAAGGTGGTGAGAATTAAAATATTGACTGCTGTATTTTTAGCCGACATCACTCCTAAAATTACTAACATCGGATGATAAGCCGACCCCATCGCTTGAGTCTCAGCTGCGGAGGCAATAAGAGAACGAGGGGTTGCCCATACCATAAAACAAACAATAACAGCTGCTAGTAAGTATTTAATATGTCCTTTAAATCTATCTGCTCCTTGTATTCTATCCATTCCTAACCAGAGATAATAATTAGCGGCTAAAAACAACCCACCAATAATAATGGCCTGAATGATAAACAACCAAGAAAAAGCACCGCCCATCAAAAACATCCCTAGATTCTGAGAATAGGCATATATCTCTTTACCTAACCAATAACCTGCAAAGGATATAGGAAGAAAGGCAAGAATAGCTATAAAATTTCCAATGTATCCCATCCAATCATAATATGCTCGTTCTTCTTCTGTCTTTGCAGCGAGAAAACGATAAGCCCCATAGGCACCTGCAATTGCCCCACCAAAAGAAATATTCCCGATAATTCGATGAATATTCATGGGCATCCAAGTAAAGTTTGCAAAGGCATCCATCCGATTCAGCAATTCACCGGTTTCCGAAACCCCCGCAGGAGAATTCATAAAAGTCAACCAACCATCTGCGATAAAAAGGATTCCTATCCCCACCACATTGAGACCTAACCCCAAACAAAGGTGAACTACAGGATGAAACTTACCCCAACCGTAATAATAACTGTATAGTAAAATGGCTTCCGCAAAAAACAATAATGTATAAGGAAGAAACGTCGGTCCAAATATATACATCAAATAATTCATTAATTGAGGATACAGATAGAGAAGCATAAAGGTGAGCAATACACCTAAAGAGGCTGTAAAAGAAAATGAAACCGATAATAATTTGGTAAACTCATGGGCAAGATTATCAAACTTTTTCTGCCCTGTTTTATAACCAATAAATTCAATAATAATAGCAAACATCGGGACAGCTAATACAAAAGCGGCAAACATCAAATGCAGTTGAGCCAATATCCATATAATGGTTCGACTCGGTAAGAATCCAAAAGCACGGTAGGGTTCATGCCCTGGTTTAATCGAAGCTCCCGAGGTGGCGTCTACCCCTTTTAGAGAAATAATCCAACCTACCATCTTTTCAATATTTGCTGGACTTTCAGTGGGATGAGGAGGCATTGGAACAGCGCCCCAAGCACCGCTTCCCCCGTCAATAATTTTTTTCACAAGACTTGCTTTATCTTCGGGTGTATACTTTTCTGCAATATCGGTGTAGGAGGGGCCGACCTTTGCCGCAGATTGATCGTGACAAGCTAAACAGTCACTTTTACCAATAAGGGTTTTTCCCTCTGTAAAATCTTGAACTTCCGTCACATCTGTCGAAGAAGAAGCCAAGGCGGATTTTGCACGAATCACTAAAACAGGCAAGCCGATTCCCAAAAAGAGGCACAAAATTAAAATCAGTAATCTTTTCTTATTTTTTATCATAAGCAATCCATCCAAATGATAGAGGCGAACCTAGCTAACCTAGGTCGCCTTCCCATCACGAAGGGGTAATGTGTGTTTATTTTTTAGGCTGTGTTTGTTTGTAAATTTTGTCCACGTTCTTTTTAGTCACGGCTTTGAATTTTCCTTTACTCCCAGCCAATGAACCAATAAAGTGAACCACTTCCCAGCGTTGAACTTCATTTAAACTAGCCTTAAAGCCAACCATTGAAGTACCAGGAAGTCCATTAGCCACTGTATTATAAACGTCAGCAGGTTCTTTACCAGCCGTCCATTTAACACTTGCATCTGCCAAGTTACGAGGCGGTGGATTTAATACTTTTGCCACAGGAGTATTTGCATCTCCTGATTCCCCATGACAAGAGGCACAATAAGTTTTAAACGACTTCTTTCCTGCTGCAATTGATGCTTTAGAGCTTACCATCGCCTTTTTGACCACTTTCGCATCCATAGGGGCCTTTCCTGCTGCAAAAACCTGAGAACTCAATACTAAAGCTGCGAGTGAAATAGAGGCCAAATAACCCATTTTTTTGATTTTCATAATACTTCCTTTTAAATAAAAAAATTCTCTTTAATACTACCATTTGCGAATAATATGCCAAACAACAATTATGACTATTTTGCACACTTCATTTGTTGATTTTGACAATAAGACAAAACGCCGCCCTTTTCTTTTATTCTTTGAGCCAAAATGGCATTCATTTTTTCCTCACAATCCTATTTTTAATATTATGCAGTGTTTTAAGGGTTATAATAGGTTTACAATATCCCTCAACAACATTCAGCTTGCCATATCGACAAAATCAAACCTTTTCGAGCCTCTCTTAATGCTTTGCAATGCCATTAAGTCACATCCCCGTTCTCATTTCCATGGGTTGAGCTATCAACCAAATACTAAAACTTGAATAAGCAATCATAATCAGAATCATAGGAATAAGTGCCCTAAATGATTTCTGCTTATTTTCAAACAATTTTTCTGACAGCCGATCTGCCACAATCACCCCGTAAATATGCCCTATTATTATAAGGGAAA